>JAKQGS010000311.1 GCA_029556045.1 Pseudomonadota bacterium
TGCAATACTTTCACCCATAACGCGCCTTTTGATTTTGATGTCGTTGTTTAAGCAAACCAAAGACTATCAAAGCTCAGACAGGCGCGTTAGCCTTTTTTGGTCAGGCTGTCATGAATAAGGTGGGTTAAACCCACGTTGAACGCATTTAGAGCCGTCACCAGATTATGGAGGCGGGCCGAAATGACATCATCCATCGACAATGCCCCCATGATAACCACCAGTGTGTTTTTGACGTCGCCTTCCATCACACTGAGAGCTTCCATTTGTTTGGAGAATTTTCCTCCGGCGCGCCGCAATTGATTTTCCAGCATATCCCGACGACTTTCGGCGCTGACCCCCTCCTCTTCTGCGATCACCCGTAACTCAAGATCGTTGCGACCCTGACTGGGGGTGTCGATAAATTCCGGGTTTGGTGGCGCCATGGCATCGCGAGTTTCCTGTATCACTTTAATATTGTCGGCTCTGATTTTGGCCGCATCTGCCGTATTGCTCAATTCTGCGACGGAATCCATTACCTGAGCCACCACATCCGCAAGGCATCGGTGGGTAAATGCCAGCTGTTTTTCACACAGGTTCGCGAAATCCTGCATGAAATCCAAAAGACTTTTGGCGGCTTTAAATTCAGCTTTATTTTCCATAAACCTTGCGCTCGAAGATCGGTCAATGCTTGGTTGCTTGCCCCCCAAACCCTGTGACGGGTGACCCGGGTGCTATCGGCAAAATGTAGTTTCAGTTTAATGTCGTCCAACTAACACGCAGTAATTAAACATCTTTTTATTTTATTTGGTGTCTCCGTCTAATCTTGATGGCCTGCCAGGGCCAGGGAAGAATGGCCGGTCATCAGACAAACTGGATGTTTTGCGGTGAGCTTCCCGATTCGGTCCGATCCATATGTTACAATGTTAGGTACGCAGCATCTGACACTCACCCGATCCCGAAAGCAGAATCGTGAAAACTAGCACTATACTGGAGTTTTTTTACGAACATATCGATGAAGGCGACTGGCTGGAAGGTCTTGACCTCTATCAGTCCGCTAAAGTGCACGACATAAAGGACTTCCACGGACTGATTACGGCGTCGGTGTCCTCTAACATCCGCAAGGATGCGGAGGTCCGACTTAAAATTCATCCCAGTGGTCGCACTATCCAGTGGATTGAATGCACCTGCCGCAAAAACCGCAGCACCGGCCGCTACTGCGAGCATATGGCTGCGTTCATGATCAATATCGATCGTGAACGCCCAGCCCTGTTTGGTAATCTGGATACCAAAATGCCGATGAAGCCGCCGGTGGTGGGCCGCAAGGTCAAGGTTCCGCAGCTGGAGCCCCAGGGCAATGAACACCCCAAAGACCGGGTGGAAGGCGCCGCTCAGACCATTTTAAATCGCCTCGAGGGCAATATTCACAGCGTCAGCCTCATGGCCAAAGGCCCCACCATGCGGGTCAGGCTCGAAATCAAGCCAGGGCAGTTGACCCACTATAACCTTGAATTGGATGATGCGGCAAAATTTCTGCAATCCCATCCCAAACTCAAAACAGCGTCTGAAGAGGTGCAATCCCTAAAAGTCTATGGCACACCTGTTATGCTGGGCACCCGTATCTATCAAGCGGATGATGAACGGGTAGTGACCGAACGGGTGGTGGTGATCAAGGGTAAAAACATCGACGAACCCGGTCGCAAACGCGGCAAAAAGACCAAGGATAAGGAAGAGTCCACAGAGCCTTTTGTTGCCGCCGACTATAAGATGTTTTCTCGCGAAAATCCCAAAGGCAAAGAGGGAACATTCGAATTTTTTCCTGTCAAATCCTGTAGCCGCAATATCGGCAAAGAGTATTTTTTTGTTCCCGAACGAGGGTTTTGGCCGATACCCAAGGAGGCCTGGCTGCCGCAATGGAACGAACTGCCCCTTAAAAAGGTCTATAAGGAAGACGCCGCCGCGCACCTGGTGGCCACTCAATTCCAGGAATACCTGGGGGTAGCCCCCATTTGGCTGGAGACCGGCCTCGAAGATCCCATCATCAATGAGGATCCCACCATTTTCGAAATCAATGTCCACAAGGAAGTTGATGGGTGGTTTTTTCTCGACCCACGCTACGGGGCCGGCAAGGATTCCATTTCGATGGTGGAGTTGATGCGGCAGTTTCGTAAGAAACGCCGGGACTACCTCAAGGCCGGCGGTGGCTGGGTCAAGGTTCCCGATCTGATCAAAGACCAGGATTGGGCCGTCGATGAATCCGGCAAGTATCTCAAAGTTGACGCGATTGGACTGATGCGCCTTAAGGCAGCTGTTGGGGATTTTGATCATTTTGCTGGAAGTAAAAAACTTCTGAACCAGATACGCAACCGACTGGAATTTGTCTCGGTGGGGCAGGCCCCTAAACTGGTGAATACGAAGTTAAACCTGCGTGAATATCAGCTGACGGGCCTGGAGTGGCTATGGTGGCTTTATAAAAACCGCCTGCATGGACTGCTGGCAGATGAAATGGGTCTTGGTAAAACCCACCAGGCCATGGCTTTGATGTCGGCGATTCAGCAGGAAGAAAAGCAATGCAAGTTCCTGGTGATCTCCCCTACCACCGTTCTAGACCATTGGGAAGACAAGGTGCATGACTTCTGTCCCAACCTCAGAGCCATAAAACACCACGGACCCAAACGCGGCATCAAAATGCATCTGCTGGGAAAGGAGTTTAATACTCTCATCACCAGTTACGGGGTTCTCCTACGGGATATCAAAGAGCTGACAGAAGTGGAGTGGGACGCCATCGTTCTTGACGAGGCGCATTTCGTTAAAAATGAGGATACCGCTACCTATCGTGCCGCCTGCCGTTTGCGAGGCCACATTCGTATCTGTCTGACCGGTACCCCCATGGAAAACCACTTGGGTGAGTTAAAGAATATCTTTGATTTTCTGATCCCTGGGTATCTGGGATCAAAGGACTATTTCCGCAAGACTTTTGTACAGCCGATTGAGAGCCACGAGAGGCCAGAAGCAGAGCTGGAATTGCAGAAGCTGATTCACCCGTTCAAACTGCGGCGCACAAAAAGCAATGTCCTCAAGGATCTCCCCGCCAAAGTTGAGGATATTCGTCATTGCGAATTGTCCGCCGAGCAGATCAAACTGTATAAAGATGTCCTGGCTCTAAAAGCCAGCCCACTTGTTAAACAATTGCAGGATGAGCAAAATCCAATACCGTTTCTGCATGTATTTGCCACACTGACTATATTGAAGCAAATTTGCAACCACCCCGCCCTGGTTGCTAAAAATCCTGACTACCTTAAGCATGACAGTGGCAAGTTTGAACTGTTGAAAGAAATCCTGGAAGAAGCTCTGGGATCGGGACACAAGGTGGTCATCTTCAGCCAGTATGTGGAAATGATCAAAATATTTGAAAAGCACCTCACCAACGCCGGTATCGACCATGTCACCCTGACGGGACAAACCCGCAACCGCGGGGCTGTCATTGAAAAATTCCAGACCCAGCCGGAATGCAAGGTTTTCTGTGGCTCCCTGCTGGCGGGTGGTATCGGTATCGATTTGACGGCGGCCTCAGTGGTGGTGCATTACGATCGCTGGTGGAATGCCAGCAAAGAAAATCAGGCCACCGACCGGGTCCACCGGATTGGTCAAAACAAAAACGTGCAGGTGTTGAAACTGGTCACCCGGGGCACCCTGGAAGAAAAAATCGACGAAATGATCAAAGCTAAGCATCGATTGTTTGAGAAATTTATCGACCAGGACGAAGAGGTTTTCCGCCAGTTAACCCGGGAGCAGTTGATCGAACTCCTGCAGTAGCCCTCTCGTCGATTTGGTTTTTGTCCCAACAAAGCAAAGGGAAGACCTGCTGAGGGTCTTCCCTTTGTCATTTGCCGGACAGTTTAAGTCAGATTATGTATGCCAGCCGTGAAACTTCAGGTAGTCCCGCAGACGGAAGCGGACGATTTCACGCCCCAATACCTCCAGGGTCTCATAGAGCGGCGGAGAATCCGGACGTCCGGTGGTAATCATTCGTACCGGCATGAAGTAATCCTTGGGTTTCCAACCCAACTCCCCTTTATGGGCGTCCAGCAGTTCTTTGATATGGGCTGCATCCCAATCATAGAGCTCATCCATCTTCTCCACCAGATCCTTGACAGCCTCGCAGAGCTGGGCCTGCTCTTTGCCGTTAGGCAGGATGTTTAGGCCTTCGTACTTCAAGGCGCCGGAAAAGAAGAAGGTGTTTTGCTCCACAAACTGCTCAAAGCGCGACATACGCTCAAGTACCAGTGGCTTCAGTTTGGAGAGGTACTCGGTGCTAAAGACTTCGTCGCGCAAATGATTGGCGAATTCCCGATCCGTCATCCTGTGCATGTAGTGCTGGTTCAACCAGGTCAGTTTAACCAGATCAAATACCGGACCGCCCAGGGAGATATTCTTGAATTCAAAAACTTCCATCATCTCTTTAACCGTGAAGATCTCGCGGTCATTGCCAAAGCTCCAGCCCATCATGGCTAGGAAGTTCAACAACGCATGGGGCAAAATGCCGGCGCGCCGATAGTAGGTCAAGGACACGGGATTCTTGCGTTTAGAAATCTTGGACTGATCCGCGTTACGGAGAAGAGGCATGTGAACCCAAACCGGTTGCTCCCACCCAAAGGCTTTGTAGAGTTGCACATGTTTGGGGGTGGACGAAATCCACTCTTCCGCCCGGATCACATGGGTGATGCCCATGGCATGATCATCCACCACGTTGGCGAGGTGATAGGTGGGGTAACCATCGGACTTTAATAGCACTTGGTCATCGAGGCGGTGGTTTTCAAACTCCACGGGTCCCCGCAATTCGTCCTGAAAGGTTGAAACCCCTTCGGTTGGCATTTTCAGGCGGACCACATAGGGGACGCCGGCTTTGATTTTTGCATCCACTTCCGATGGGGAGAAGGACCGGCAAAAACGGTCGTATCCAGTGGGTTTACCTTCGAGTCGCTGCTGAACCCGCAGTTCAGCCAGACGCTCCTGGGTGCAAAAGCATGGATAGGCCTCCCCCTTTTCCAGGAGAATTTTGGCATGCTGCGTGTAAAGATCGCGCCGCTCCGACTGCCGATAAGGGCCGTGGGGCCCCCCCTTATCCGGACCCTCGTCCCATTCCAGCCCCAACCACCGCAGGGACTCCATAATCATGGCTTCACTGGAGGATTTAGCCCGGGCCTGGTCGGTATCTTCGATACGCAGGATGAATTGCCCCCCGAATTTCTTGGCAAAAACATAGTTAAAGAGGGCGATGTAAGCGGTCCCGACGTGGGGATCACCGGTCGGTGAGGGGGCTATACGAACCCGGGGAGTTTTGGTCGGATGTGTCATTCTAATAATTCCTTCAGCAAATCCTTGAATCCTTAAAATAGATTCATTATAAAGTGGCCTCGGTTTGATAAAAAATCCCCCCTGACTTCTGACTCAGGGAGCTCTTATCATCCTGCGGAAACCCATTAATTAATACGGCTGATAGAGGGGCGCAACGCTAATGAGCGACTTGTCCAAGAATTCCGTGAGTGCACCATCTGGCACCCTGTTTATTAAGGATGTGGACCGGATCGATTGCGCAGTCTTTGAGCCTTCATTTGGGGTTGTGGGGCATTCGTGGCACGTGGATATCGCCGTGTCTGGACCTCTTGATCACAATGGATTTGTTCATGATTTCAGCCACATCAAAAAGCTGCTCAAACAAACTTTGCGAACATCTGTCGATCATTCCCTCTTGATTCCCATCATGTCGCGGCAGGTGCATTACCAAGAGATGCCGGATACAGAGACCTGGATCCTCAAAGCTAAGGGACGCCTGACAGGCGCCAATGCAGAATGGGAATACCGTTGTCCCAAGGGGGCGGTGTTTCCCATTCGTGCCGTGGTGATCGACGAAGAGGTGATCGAGCAGGAGATCGCCCGGTTGATGCGCCACCGTTTGCCCGCAACCATTACGGACATCAAACTCACGCTGCGGGAAGAAGATGCGGAATCAACAGCGGCGTTCTTCCGCTACACCCATGGTATTACTGAGCATGAAGGCCTTTGCCAGAGGCTTTTTCACGGGCACCGCAGCCTGATCGAAATCTATGTGGACAATGAGCGACGCCCGGATTTGGAACATTACATTGCGCGGGAAGTGTTTGGCTCAAATATCCACATCGCTTCGCAAAGACAGATCATCAGCGGTGAATTCCGGGTGGGCTGCCGAGGAACATCCGATGAGCCGCTGCTGATCAACTACAGCGGCAGTTTTGGCAGTTATCTGGCACGGATACCCGCCAATCGTGTTTTCGTAACCCAGGATGAAACCAGCATTGAGTCCATCACCCGTGACCTGGCCCAGATTCTGGCGCAAAAGGACACCTCCGGTGCCAAAATAAAAATTCTTTGTTATGAAGGAATTGGCAAGGGCGCCATAGCAGAAGCATGAGGGGTTCTCCACGACCATTCGCCTGGGAGCAATGGGATGATGAAGAACTACTGCGAACACCCATCCAAAAATTGCAGATATCCCTGCGGCACATCCCCTGGTTGGAGCAGGAGCAACAAAATCTTCACCGGGAATTGCAGCAAGCAGGACTTCAATACCTCAGGCCGCAGATCTACCTGGCGGACGATTGGTTCACCCCGGATGGCTCCGCTCTGATTGCGATTCCGTTTTACCTGACGCACCCCCGCCTGTTGCAACTGGAACGGCGTATGATGGGGTTTGTGGAAGGGGCCACACGAACAGAATTCCGCAAATTGCTCCGGCACGAGGCAGGGCACTGCTTTGACCATGCCTACCGGCTGGAGCGGGATCCCCTTTGGGCTCATTGCTTTGGGGACCGATCACAGCCCTATAATCCGGACCATTATCGACCTCGTCTTTACTCCCGCCGATATGTCCGCCACCTTGCCGATGGTTACGCCCAGGCCCATCCCGAGGAGGATTTTGCGGAAACATTTGCCCTGTTTATGACCCCTTCTTTTTTACCGCGCAGTCGTTATGCGGAGGCGCCAATCATATTGAACAAATTCTCCTATATCGCACAAGCCGTGAAGCAATGGGGGCATCGTGTTCCCAAGGGCCTGCACGAGGAACGCTGGAGCAATGTATCGCACTGCAAAATCACTCTGGGAGAATACTATCGGCGTAAAAGGGCCCAGGCGGCCCCTGGCACCCCATGTTTTCATGATAGCCACCTGCAAAAGATCTTTTCTCATCGCCAGGGTCCGGTAACCGCTTGCGGCTATCTGCAGGACAATGCCAACATTTTATCCAATCAAATCGCCTCATTATCAGGTCGCTATCGATACGAAGCCCGTCGCCTCATCGCTGTGGCCGCCAAACGGGCACAAGATCTTAATCTTTTCCTGAAATCTTCCGAAAGGCAAACCAGGGATCATGTGGTGACGGTGCTCAGTGCGATGGTCACACAGCATCAAACCACGCCAAACTAAGGTTTGCCTCAATGCCCCGGTTGGGCAAAAAAATATTGATGGTGTTTGATCTTCCGGAAGCCGCTGCTGCCGGGATGGACCATCGCGCATTTCTCCGCCGCAAAGAATGGCGCGACGAAAACCAGGTTGCTATGGCATTGCAGGCACGGGGATATCAAGTTGATGCCTTCGGCATCTATAACGATCTGACACCTTTGCTGCAAAAGTTGCAAACTAACCCCTACGACCTCGTCTTTTTCCTGGCGGAGTGTTTTGATAACCAACGTCATGGGGCAGCCCACCTCGCCGGAACCCTGGAACTCATGAAAGTACCATTCACCGGACCCGGAGCCGCCTCGCTGCGACTATGCCAGGACAAGGGGTTGAGCAAAGCAGTTCTGAAGTACCAAGGCATTGCGGTGCCTGACTTCCGTGTCTCGTCCTTTAAAAGTCCACTGGTCCGTCTCAATGGACTGAATTTCCCCTGCATCGTCAAACCCCTGAACGAAGAGGCCTCTGAGGGACTTTCCCTTTCATCCGTGGTGCATAACGAAGACGATTGCCGCGAGCGCGTCGGGTTCCTCCATGATCGATTTCAGGATGATGTAATCATCGAAGAATTTATTGTTGGCCGCGACATCTATGTGGGCGTTCTGGGTAATGACAAGTTGAAGATTTTTCCTCCCCAGGAACTGAAGTTCAAAAAACCTCGCCGGGATCTGGAAAGTTTTGCCACCTGGAAGGTTAAATGGGATCCAGCCTACCGCCAACGCTGGGGCATTCATACGGGACCGGCCCAGAACCTGTCTCTGACCACCCGCCGCCATATCATCGAGACCAGTAAGCAGATTTACAGAATCTTGGGACTGCGAGGATATGCCCGACTGGATCTGCGATTGCAGGAGGATGGGCGCGCGGTCTTTCTGGAGGCAAACCCGAACCCCTCCATAGCCCGTGATGACGAATTTGCCAAAGGAGCCCGGCAAGCGGGTCTGCCATACGAAGAGCTGATTCATAAAATCGTAAAACTAGCCAGCTAAGCCGGAGGAAAATCGATGGAACTCACTCTGCAGATTTTTTTGAATACCATGGGTGCCGCAGCGGTCGGACTCTGCTGGCTCCTCTTTCACTGGGAAACACATCGGCGCACTCGGCAGAAAGTCCAAGTTATGATGTTACACCTTGATCGCACGCAGGAAGAGGTTCGTTCCTTACAGCAGGCGATACAGCGACAAAACATGGAGTCGCCGGAATCTTCCCGCAATGGTTTTGATGGGGTCGCGTGAATGAACATGGCCATGCATCTGCCGTCCCGCTGGCCCATCCTGTCACCATGCCTTGATTAAAATGAGGGACGCTGCCGGTAAAACCGATGCACCTCACCCAACCACGTCGTATGTAGCTGGCTAAGATCGTCGCTTAAAAATGACTCGGGATGAAACTGCACCGATGCCGCGAGGTAACCGTCCTCTGGCCACCACTCCATCACCTGAATTTCCCCCGCCTCACACCAACCTGTGGGGGTCATGCGCCCCCGGTTCTTCTGGTAATCAACGGTCAATGAATTATAGGCGGCCGCTTGAATCTGGAGGGGACCTTGCTTGATAATTTTGGAATCGGATGCCACCATAATGGCTCGGGTGGCACCGTGCCGGGGCGCAATCGATCGACGAACCACAGCTCCATCCCATAAGCCCAGGATTTGATGCCCCAGGCACACGCCCAGCACAGGAACACGACCGATAACAGCCTCAACCAATTCCATGGTGGCAGGAGTCTCATAAGGGGATTTGGGTCCCGGGGACAAAACCACAGGCACAGGATCCCCCATCAGCTCCAGCATCGCGTCGGAGTCATCCGCAAATACATGCGAGATTTCCATGAAATCATTGTGATTTTTCAGCCAATCCACAAGATTGAAACTAAAACTGTCATAATGATCTACAAAAGCAATCTTCATATCACCCCATCGGAGCACGCATGCGTTGCGGTTTGATATACCCCAGATTTCGATTGATCGGCATCATTTTTTGCACCCTCATCGTTGGGTCATTGCCGTCACTGCGGGCAGAGGCATCGGACTTCGACCAGGATCGGGAAGACTTTCTTCATATGATGGCCACATTAAATACCGCTTCTCCATTGGATGGGGCGGGCAGTCACGGGGCATGGGGATCCGACACCGGCCTTGGCATTATTCACACCAACACACGCCGCAGTCCGATTTTCCGCAGCAATTTCTATCAGGAATTTGGAGAAACAGCCCCTGCGGACCGACCGCTGGTTCTGCCTCGATTGACCATTGTCAAGGGACTCAATTTCCCACTGGATCTGGGGGTCTCCTTTGCAACCGCCTCCTCAGGCCGGGTGCAACATCTGGGGACCCACGTCAAATGGACCATCTATGAAGATTTTAAACGACCCGCTTTTGCCCTTCGAGGCTCCTGGGCAACCCTGCGAGGACTGCAGGGAGCCGCAGTACAGTCCTATGGTGGCGATCTGTTGGCCGGGATGGATATGGGACCCTACTTCAATGTCTATATCAGCGCCGGCCTGCACCAACACCACAGCCGTATTAACGTTGATAACGAAATCATGACCCTTTATCTCACGGAATCCAATGTCGGGCTCGAAGAACAGGAAACCGTGCAAACCACGCAAAGCCGCGTGCACGCCATCGGCCTTCGCATGACGCTCCTGCCTCCCTTCGTCAAATGCAGCCTCGAGTGGCAAAATTATCCGGACGCCCGGACTCAGGCTTTCCTGGCCAAAATGAGTCTTGGTACTTAGGCGGTGCGGGTCCCCACGGATTGCAGTATATCGATGATGTGACCGGTGGCTTCCAAACCAGGGGCCTGTGCCATGGCAGCACAAAACTGCTCCTTCTGCGCGGCGAGTTTCTGCAAAGACTGCAGCAACTGGGACGGTGTAAGATCACACTCCCGCAGAGCCAGAGCCCAGTGACTGCGGACAAAACTTTCGGCATTGTGTACCTGGTCACCACGGCTGCCTTCTTCCAACGGCACCAGCAGCATTGGTTTACGCAGCGCCAGCAACTCAAAGATGGTGTTGGCGCCGGAGCGGGAAATCACCAAGTCTGCGGCCGCCAGCAGATGCTTGAGATCACCTTTCACGAATTCAAAAGATTTATAGCCCGTTTCGTTAATAGTTCGCCCCTTACCCACGCCGGTAAGGTGAATAATCCGAAACTGGCGCAAAAGATCTGGCAACGCAGCAAAGATAGCTTCATTGATCTTTAAAGCCCCCTGACTGCCCCCGGTAACCAGCAGCACCGGTTTGGTACCTTGAGGATCAAATCCGCAAAGGAACATCCCCTGCTGGCGATCTCCGGTGAATAATTCCGAGCGGATCGGCACACCCGTCCATTCGGCAATTGCAGCGGGAACATATTTTTTCGTGTCAGGAAAACTATAAAGAATCTTTTTGGCAAACCGGCTGATAATGCGATTGGCCAAACCTGGCGTCACATCGGATTCGTGGGAAACAACTGGGATGCGCAGAAGCCATGCGGCCATGGCCACCGGCACACTGACAAACCCCCCTTTACTGAAGACAAGGGCGGGTCGGTTCCGCAGTAAAATGACCAGAGACTGCACCAGGCCGATTCCTACCCGAAAAAAATCCAGCATATTTTTCAAGGAAAAGTACCGCCGCAATTTCCCCACCTGAATTTCAAAAAATGGCAGGGCCTCACCCTTCAACAGGTCTTTTTCGATTCCATGTGAGCCGATATAGAGGACATCCCAACCCATTTCCCGATAGCGACCAAGCATGGCAAGGTGGGGCATAACATGTCCGGCCGTACCCCCACCGGTGAGGGCAACCCGCATTTTAGGGGATGATTTCATGGCGCATAACCTCTCGGACTTGATCGACATGATGACAAGCCACATGGTGACGCACGCCGTCTTCAGAAAAGTCCCGCAGAACTGGGGCCTCTGTGCGGCAGCGATCATTGGCAAAACGGCAGCGGGGATGAAAATGGCATCCTGGGGGAGGACGCAAAGGGCTTGGGACATCCCCCTCCAGCTTCCGTTTTTGCTTATGAAAACCGCTTCCTTCAATACGTGGTACGGCTTCAAGCAGGGACAACGTGTAGGGATGCAACGGACTTTGATAGAGATCTCGTGCTTCGGCCCATTCCACAATACGCCCCAGATACATGACGGCCACTTTGTCACTGACATGCTCGATGACTGCCAGGTCATGGGAAATGAAAATCATCGATAGCCCAAATGCGGCCTTAAGATCCATCAGCAGGTTAAGTATCTGGGACTGCACGGAAACATCCAAGGCACTGACAGGCTCATCCGCTATGACCAGTTGTGGACGCAAGGCAATGGCCCGGGCGATGCCGATACGTTGCTTTTGGCCGCCGGAAAGCTCATGAGGAAAACGATCCTTGAATGCGTGCGGCAGGTTCACCAGATCCAAAAGACTGTTAATAGCGTGATCAATATGCTGACCATCCAGAAAGTCCGGATGCACCTCAAATGGCTCCGCCAGCACATCCCGGATTTTCATGCGTGGATTCAGCGAAGAAGATGGGTCCTGAAAAATCATCTGGATATGGCGGCGGGCCTGTCGCAGTTCATCGCCGGACAAACGGCTAAAGTCCTGACCGTTGAGTAGAATCTGGCCCGCCGTGATTTCATGCAGACGCACCAGTGTGCGACCTAAAGTTGACTTACCACAACCTGACTCACCCACCACACCAATCGTTTCACCCGGCATCAGAGTCAGCGATACGCCATTCAGGGCATAAACTTTTTCCTTGTTTCTGCTCAGCCAACCCTGCCCTGCAGGGAAGTGCTTCACAAGGTCTCGAATTTCCAAAAGTGGCGTCATGTGTGCCCCCTCGGCGAATCATGCAGCCAGCAGGCGACCTGACGTTCAGCATCATAGGATCGCAGCGGTGGTTCTGCCAACCGGCAGCGTTCCATCACTTTCGGACAGCGATCCTGAAAACGACATCCCGCGGGAAATTGACCAATGGCAGGCACCTGACCCTTGATCGTATCCAAACGTTCCTTGCGCTGACCTAGGCGGGGTCGTGACAGGAGCAAACCTTCGGTATACGGATGCAGGGGACCGGCAAAGATTTTGGCAACTGGACCCATCTCCACGATACGACCACCATACATGACCGCCACGTGCTCGCAGACTTCTCCCACCACTCCCAGGTCATGGGTAATCAGGAGAATGGCCATACCAATCTCCGCTTGCAGGTTTTTCATGAGATCAAGGATTTGGGCCTGAATGGTAACATCGAGCGCCGTGGTTGGTTCGTCGGCAATCAGTAGCTCAGGACGGCACGCCAAGGCCATCGCAATCATAACCCGCTGACGCAGGCCCCCTGAAAGCTGATGAGGGAATTCATGAATTTTTTGCTCGGGCGAGGGAATACGCACAAGATTTAATAATGCGATAGTGCGATCCGTTAGGATTTGACCACGCAACCGCTGATGCAGCCGTAATACTTCACCGATCTGAAATCCCACCGTGAACAACGGGTTCAGACTGGTCATAGGCTCCTGAAATATCATACTGATGCGATTGCCGCGCAGGCGTCGGATACTGCGAGCATCCATACGCAGCACGTCCTGCCCCCGAAATTGAATGGTGCCTTCGAGAAATTTACCCTGCTCAGGCGGAATCAGACGCATCAGTGAAAGGGCCGTTACACTTTTGCCAGACCCGGACTCGCCAACCAATCCGAGGGTTTTCCCCGGGGCAAGATCAAAAGAAATCCGCTCAATCGCGGCCACCGTCTGACCATCAACAGAAAATCCCACCGATAGATTGCGAACACTGAGTAGGGCATCATTCACGATCAGCCCCCCCCAGGATATGGGACAATTGCATGGTTATGGGGTAATAACGATCAATCATTTTACGAACCATGTGTCGTTCCGCAATTCCCAGTTCAATATCCTGTCCGATCAAATGCCGAACCATGCCAACCTTATTTTTATCGGTGGGATTTGCCAGGAGTACGAAAAATTTTTGATGCCCCAAAATATCACCCAAAGGCATGACCTCAAGGGCGCGGGCGGTCTTGTAGTCGATCGTATTAAAAAGAGACTCCGGAAGCGCTTCAAATGGCAGGGCCTGAATACGGACGAACCCATAGATTTCCGCAATTTCATCCGCAAGTTTGGTCTCTGATAAAATTTTTGTCTCGAGAATTGTATCAAATCCGGTAAGGTTCCATCGATTGGCAAAACGATTGAGCATTTCATGATTGGAGGCGGTCAGGACGCCGCGCATCGCCAGATTTTGCAGAAGATCTGCCATGCCTTATCCTCGTTTTTCTTCCGCCTGCAGCGAATAGTGGCCAACCCCATCCAACCTCAACTGACGGCGCCCGTCAGGACCATACTGACAAATGGCATAGGAGGTCTTGCTTAATCCAAAAAAACGATCCCAGGAGATGGTCGCACATGCTGACGCGATGTCTCGATCCCCGAGATCGGTAAAATTCATGAGAATCCGTCGTTCAGAATCCAAAATTTTCAAGGCAATGGAATCCTGGCCACGTTTGATTCCCACCGCCTGATCCAACCAATCGCGGGGAAACTTGAATTTGAAAAAACAAGCCACTTCGACCGCCTTCAGTCCAGTAAAGTATCCATCTACTTCCACAAATCCGTCCTTACGAACTTCAATGGGCGGCAATTCCGACTTCAGAGGACCGCTGGTGGTAAAGCCGTCCGGACCTGAGGCATAAGCCAATTGCAGAATCGTCTGTCCCAGAGGATTGTAGACCTCACTAATCCACTGCCCTTTTCCTTTGATAACCCAATCAAAATCAACTTGCCCTTTACCCTGCCCATCCCGGAATACGGCAATCTGCAATTCACCATCACCATTTTGGCAGGAATCAAATTGATCCAAAATCGCCACCGGAAGTTCCACATCCAACGGTTCGGGAACCGTCTGGCAGGCCACCAGACTCCTTAAAGCAAAGGTCATGAAAATCATTTTATTGAGATGGCTTTTCACCATATTGTTCCATGAATTCCTTGTGCTTTTTTTCAATTCTGGCTCGATCCCGGTCTTCCATATTGCCTTTAATCATTTTTTCCATGTAGGACCGAGCGGCTTTGGGATCCTTGAGTTTGAGATGCACATCCCCCAAATGTTCCATGATCACAGCTTCCCCCGGCATTTTCTCATGAGCCTTATTCAGCATATCCAATGCTTTTTGATATTCACCCTGCTGATAATAGACCCAACCAAGCGAGTCCATATAGAAGGCATCGTCTGGTTTGAGCTCCAGGGCTTTTTTAATCAGGCTCTCTGCTTCCTCAAGGTTCTCTCCTGCTTCCGCAAAGAGATAGCCCAGATAATTATAGGCACTGCTATGTTGAGGATCTTTGCGAATGACTTCCCGCATGGCTTCGATACAGTCCTTCCGCTGACCCAATTTTTCATGGTAGACGCCCGTCATAAAGACCAGGCCAGCCACCGTGGGGTTCTCTTTTATTCCCTCCACCAGGAAATCAATAGCCTCCCGGGTACGACCAGCATCATCCAGCACCGCACCACCCAGTGTGAAGAAGTCGGCCTGGGTTTCCCCTTTTAATTTTGTCATACGACGAACAATAGCCATGGCCTCATCATGACGTTTTTGCTCCCGCAGAATATTCACTGAGCGAAACATGCCATGGGGAAAATACTGGGAGTTTTCCGGTATTCCCCCGTAGATAGTAATCGCCCCTGCCAGATCGCCCACCTTCTCCTTGCCTAAACCGGACATATATTTAAGACGGTCGGACTCTGGATGTTTTTGGGCCATATCGCTGAGGATGACCTCCGCTTCCTGATAGCGTTTGAGTTCCCATAACACGATGGCCTGCTGCAGGCGTATGCCCGCGCTCGCAGATTTACTGCTTTCCGCAGCCTCATTGAGCAGTGTCAGCGCATCATTCAAATCGCCGATTTCGCGATAGAGTTCCACCATCCGGGCAATCAACTCCTCGCTGGTGGGATTCATGCGAAACAGAATCTCATAAAGATTGACCGCTTTTTTGGACTGGTTATTCAGATCCAATGCCAGCGCGTAAATCAGTATTTTTTCAGGATCGTTACTCTGCAATTCATAGGCTCGCTCGGCCGGTTTCAGCGCTTTGCTCTTTTGGCCCATGGAAATATGAATCTTAGCCACCGTGGCCCAGCCGTCAGCGAAATCTGGCAACTTCTTCGTGAGGTCATTGGCCACCGCAAGAGCTTCAGGCATTTTTTTCATGGATAGGTAGAGTCGGATCAAATGAAGGTAAGCATCAGGCGACTGCGGTGCCAGGGTTATTGACTTCTCTAGATGGGAAATACCGTCCTCTGCTTGTCCACTAGCGGCCAGCAGCTGACCATGCAGGCTGTGGAGATTCGCGTCTTTCGGATAAAGCAGAATGGTTCGTTTGCTTTTCAGCAGGGCTTCCGGCAATTTCCCGGAGCCTGCCTCTGCGGCGATCATTTTCCAGGCCACATACGCATTGGGGTCAAGGTCGTAGGCGTCCTCATACATTTTGCGCGCCACGCCAATGTTATTTTTCATGGCTTCATATTCAGCAACCATGAAGTAATAGCTGGCATTCATTTTGCGCCGCATCGGCGACCAAAGATTCGGTCCCGGCTCCCCCGACGCATCATAGTCCATCGTGATGGTGTTATCTTCAGAATCAATAAAAGTAGGCGATGTTTTTTGAGGCGTGGAGGTTCGACAACCACTTCCTAAAATCATCGCCAACAATCCAGTTAGTATCGGTCGCATCATGGCTTATCACCTGCAAAAAATCCTGATAGAAAATTTTATGCTGAAACGATGGAAAGAGCCATGCGAATATCAGAAGATAGGATAGGAAAATCCGGTATCCCCCCGACGAATCAAATGCTGGAGCGAAGGAACGCCGTCGTAACATACCCGCACCAGGGATAACCCCAAAGCGGGAGCCGTCTGTCCAGCCAGCGTGCGATCCCGCGCTTTAATGAGGTCGGGAATAGCGGGGAAGGCCTTTTTCTGCCCCGCTATTTCCACAAGGGTTCCCACGATGGCGCGGATCATCTGCTTGAGAAACCCCTCTCCGGATATCCAAAAGTCCACAAGGGGTCCACGTTCTTCGACGACGACATCATAGACCTCGCGAACCTTGCTTTTTGCAGATGAATCGGAAGCGCAAAAAGATGAGTAATCGTACCTACCTATAAAAAATTGAGCATTTTTAATAAAAAGATCCCATGCCAATGGGTAAGGGAGGTGCCAGACAAATGGCCGGACATAGGGAGGCATGCCAACCTCCCGCCAGATGCGGTAACGGTAAACCTTTCCTTTTGCCGAAAAAATAGGATGAAATTGCGGATCCGCCAAAGAAACCTTCAAAATGCCGATGGATTGGGGCAATACCGCATTCAGTGAGCGGTGCAGACGGCCAATATCCACATTTTCTGTGCTGCGAAAAGTTGCCACCTGATGATCAGCATGAACTCCCGTGTCGGTGCGGGAAGATCCCACCACCCGCACGGGATGCCGCAGGATAGTCTGCAGAGCTTTTTCAACGGTATCCTGGATACCGAGCCCATTGGGCTGGGATTGCCAGCCCTTGAAGTCCGTGCCGATATAACTCAGATCCAGTTTGTATAAAGAGTCGAATTGAATACGGGAGACTCCGCTCAGCGAATGGATTCAAAAGTAAACATCGCGCCGATAGTGG
>JAKQGS010000352.1 GCA_029556045.1 Pseudomonadota bacterium
AACGGCTTGACTGCCAGCAGCTCCACGATGGCGGATTAAAGCTCAGTGAATAAATGAATTGAAAACAGCCGGGTAACCGGCTGTTTCTGTTTTTTAGCGAGATTCTTCCCCGTCGCTCCGCTCAAGGTCAGAATGATGCCCTCTCATCGCTAACGCAGTGAAAAGTTGGATCACCCTTGTTTAGAGGCTTGGTGCGAAGCTAATCCCTTCATGTAGGCATCCTGTGGCAGATATTTATCAAACACCGCCGCCACCGTCCGCACCAGAAGGCGCCCCAGAAGTCCCTTCAGCTCGATAGAATCGTCAGCGATGGTGACAAGGTTGTCGGTAGCCAGATGCTGAAGCCGTGCCAGATCTTCCGCGAAATACTCGTCAAAGCGCAGGTTGTATTGTTTTTCAATCGTGGCTTTATCCACCCGACCAAAACAATAGAACTGCGACAGCACATCACGGCGGATGACGTCGTCCTGACTCAGGATAATTCCCTTACTATAGGCCGCATGCCCCTCATTCACCCGGTCCCGCCACTGGCTTGGCTTTTTGATGTTTTGGACATAATACTGATGGAACTGGGTGATGGCGGAGGGCCCAAAGGCCAGGATCTCCACCTCTCCTCCGGTGGTCATCCCCTGAAAGTTCCGCCGCAGGGTACCATCGGCAAATGAATGATAGAGGGAGTCGCTGGGGAGGGCAAAATGGTCAAGGCCAATAAAAGCATAACCCGCCTCCTGAAATCTGCGGATAGCCTGCAGGTTCATGGTTAAAATGGGGTGACCTTCAGGAAGATCGGCATTCTTGAAGGCCTTCTGCCATTTAAACATTTCCGGGATGACAGCCAGGCGATAGAAGGCGATACGATCGGGTTTAAGAGAAATCACCTTTTCAATGGTTTCTGCCACCGACTCCGGAGTCTGGTAGGGGAGTCCGTAAATAAGATCGAAATTGACCATGGAAATTCCCTGCCGTCGGCAACTCTCGGTGATGCGGGCCACCAACTCAAAGGACTGCAGACGGTTGACGGCTTCCTGCACCTTCGGCGCAAAGTCTTGCACTCCCAGGCTGACGCGATTGACACCCATGGCATGGAGAGCGCTGATATGTTTATCAGTGGTCACCCGCGGATCGATCTCCACCGAAAACTCCAATTGGTCGCTCCAACGGGGGAAGTATTTTTTCAAAAGTTCTCCGACAATTCCCAGTTGCGACGGTTCCAAAAACGTCGGAGTGCCCCCACCAAAGTGAATCTGCACCACCGGATTTTGCCCCAGTACGGCGCTTTGCTGGCGCAACTCATGCTCCAGGGATTCGAGGAACGCTGAACGAGGATCCGATTTGCTGAGATCCACGATCTCCTTGTTGCAGGCGCAATAGAAACAGAGAGACCGACAGTAGGGAACATGAACGTAAAGAGACAGGGGACGGGAGGCTTGTGCGCAGTCCTGGCGGGCCCGATCCGCATCCTGTGAATCCGTCACGTCCCGCCAGACCGCGGCAATGGGATAGGAGGTATGGCGAGGCAAGGACAGATTGGCATACCGGGCAAAGGTTTGTATTTCGCCGGCAGTTAATTCGTACGGGATTTTAGGGGGTTGCATAATGACCTCGGTCGCTGAATTTTCGGTATCACGGGGTGATATTACGCCTTATGTCCTAATATTCTCAGAGATTTTCTCCGACTAGATCTCCAAAATTAACGGTACCAGCTGGAGTTATTGCTGTGCATAAGAATCGCATAGGCCCCCGGTCAAAACATAAATTAACCTGGGCGTAAGGCGCTGAAAAAATGCGCAAAACGAGATTAAATATATTTTGCCTCAAGTTGTTTCCGCGACGATCCGAAAAATAATTTGAAGAGGACACCGTCACATTCGGACTTTGTGGGAAACGAGGAGAATCTATGCGTCGTCAAATCCAGGGATCCAGTCTGTTGTTGAGCATTCTGCTTGCCTTGACTGCCTGTGCCGAGAATGCGGCGTTTGAGGGTGGCAAGGGAACCAAAGCCAACAGCACCTCCGAGAATGGTGGCGATCAGGAAGGCGAACCTGTGGCACAACCCACCCCCGAATCTTCATCACCCGAATCGTCGTCCCCTGCCGATACGATCAGCATGCGGGTGCCATCAAATCTTTCGCTACAAAAGCTTTTTGATACCTCGATGAAGGCGGATCAAACCGCCCAGTTTACCCTGGGTGACGGATACGTACGCCAGGATATCGCCTTGAAGAATGTGACGGAACCGGTTGAGCTGAGTTTCAACCAGGTGGATCGTCCGGATCATGTGAATACTTTTGAACAAGGGCAGCCCGCCGCGGTGAAAGTCGACGAATTTATGCAGACTGCGTCCGCCCAGGGGACCCTGGATTTGTTGATTGTGGTGGATGACTCCGGGTCCATGAGCGAAGAGCAAAAAAATCTGTCCACCAAACTTGCACCACTACTTGAAAGCGTCAAGGATAGCGACTGGCAGATTGCGGTAACCACCACCGATCCCGGCAAGGGGTGTCAGCGTGGTTTGATTAAAAAGGGTGACCTAAATGCTTCTACTGCTTTCGCCACGGCGGTTTCTCCGGGGACTTCCGGAAG
>JAKQGS010000375.1 GCA_029556045.1 Pseudomonadota bacterium
CCCCTGGCTGGCGGCCAACCTCCCCGCCACCTGGCAACTTCTGCGCACCCAGGACTACAAGGTGGTCTTTATCACCCGGTGGATTCCCCTCTTCCCCTTTGACATCCTGTCGCTGGTATTTGGGGTGGTGAACTTTCACCCGCGGCGGGTGGCACTCTTCACATTTCTCGGCGTTCTGCCCGAGAGTTACTTCTTTGCCCAACTGGGCAGCACGCCAGACTCAGAGCTGCTGAGTCGCACCATCGCCAACCTCTTTCTCTTTGGCGCCATCACATCCGTGCCGCTGGCGGCCTATGAATATATCTCCCGCAAACAGGGAGCCAGCCTCTGGCGCCGCATTAAACGGGTGTATTACGAAATTGTGTACGAAGCCCGCATCAACAATGACATCATCAAACGCCGCACCTTTGACAAAGACCAGATCCCGGTCATCATGCTTTATGGATTTTTTTCCTCACGCCGATCTCTCACTGTGTTGGAACGCCTGCTCACCAACCGGGGTTTTCAGGTGATGAGCTTTAATCTCGGGGGATCTCTCGGGGTGTTTTTCACCCGCGGTGTGCAGGAAACCGCCGCCTTTATCGACCGTAAGATCCGGCGCCAGATCCAGCGCCACGGCTTTGAAAAGGTCCACATTGTGGCCCATTCCAAAGGGGGACTTGTGGCTCTTTGGTGGGTGCTGCGCATGGGCGGATACAAATACTGCGACAAGGTGATCACACTCGGCACGCCGTACAAGGGGAGTTACCTCACCTACCTGGGACTGTTTACCCCCCTGGGATTTTTTTGGCAGGATCTCTGGCAGATGCGTCCCGGCTCCAAGTTCCTGCGGGATCTGCATAACTCCAACCCGCCGGATAACCTCACCATCTACACCGCCTACTCCAATCGCGACCGCGTTTGTCACGGAGCGAAGGGTATTTTCCAGTACCGCCATAAACATGGCCAGGTGGTGGCCATACCGATGCACCATCTCTCCCACTTTGAATACCTCTACAAACGGGACGTGGGGGACAGCCTGGCCTATATGTTGAATGGAGATTTTGCGACGCCGGATGATCTTGTTGAAGCGATCCGCAAGTTAACGGACAAGAGCAGCGACTTCACGGACGAAGGGGAAGCGGAAGCGGTATCACCCGCCGCTGCACCACAGTCCCGTGCCCCGATTCCGCTGGCGGAGACCGGTGAAGAGGCGGACAAAGAATGGGATAAGGACGAACCGACGGCATCATCCCACTAACGAGCAGCAAGTTGATTGGTTATGAGACCAATTTTTCTAGATCTTCAGGTTTAATCCGGTACTCTCGCCCAACTTTTTTAGGTTTTAGCTTTCCGGATTCGATCCAGCGCAAAATAGTGCGCTCTGATTTGTTCAGATATTTAGCGGCGGCTTCGACTGTAAACCAGGGTTGATCTGATTTTGAGATGTCAAGAATCTGAATTTCAACAAGTTCACCGCTGCGGTCAAAACCAGCAAAAATACTAGGAGTAATTTCATCATCGCGAGATATACGGGCTTCTTTAAATACAATGGCTAAAGCATCAGCTTTTTTATCAAAAGTAATTTTCATCGATGTGGCCTCCAATTAACTAATGCCACAACCAGCTTAAACTTCCGTTTTTGAAACACTACTTCCATGCGGAAAGCTTAAACCAAATGTCATCTAATGTCATTTTTAAATATGCCATTTAACGTCATCAGCAGGAAATATTAGCCCCCTTTTCAAGCGTCTCTCCCTCACCCAAAACAGGCCTCTTGGAGCCGTTCTGGGGCCAAACGACCCGAGCCAAAACCGTGGTAAAGCCCAAAGAACATTTTCGATCGGCTTAATGCGTATTTTTACTGTTTTTTGACAGTACGAACCCACCTTTTTACCTTTTTTTGATACCAAAACACCGAAACTGCTCTATGGAAGAAATCACCACTCCCATGATCGACGGGAGGGGGAGTGATTGGCATAGAAAGGTTTAAACTGTATGAATTTTTACGATTACCTTCAGATTTTAGCCGTGTTGGGTGGTGCCACTTTGCTGGCCCCCGTCCTTGGCCACTACCTGGCGCACGTATTTGAAGGAAAAAAAACGTTCATAACGCCCATCATGCGGCCGATTGAAACGATGATTTACCGCCTTCTCGCCGTCGACGAAAATCAGGACATGACCAGCTGGCAATACATCAAGGGCGTACTCGTAATGAATGGCATGGGTATTCTGATCTTGTTCATCCTGTTGACCACACAGCGCTATCTACCATTCAACTCCCAACAATATGAAGGTCTCTCCTGGTATCTGGCCCTGAACATTGCCATCAGTTTTGTCACCAACACCAATTGGCAGTCCTACGCGGGAGAAAGCACCCTCAGCTATTTTTCCCAGATGTTTGGCCTCACCACTCAGAACTTTATTTCTGCGTCTACCGGATTCGCCGTTTTGATCGCCTTGATCCGGGGAATAGCCCGGAAATCCTCCGAACACATTGGCAACTTTTGGGTGGATGTGACACGCGCCAATCTTTATGTATTGCTACCACTCTCCGCTATTTTATCGCTAACCTTGGTGAGTCAAGGCGTACCGCAAAACTTTCGTGAACCCGTATCCGTTCAAACCATTGAGGGATCCGATTTGACCATTCCCCAGGGACCCGTCGCTTCCCAGGTTTCTATCAAACAATTGGGCACCAATGGGGGTGGATATTTTAATGCCAATAGTGCCCATCCCTACGAAAATCCCACGCCACTGACAAATTTTCTGGGACTGATGACGTTGATTCTACTGCCAGCGGCCTCCGTCAGCATGTTCGGCATGATGGTAGGGAGTCGCAAACATGGGATCATCCTATTTATGACCATGATGGGACTTTTGATCGGAACGTTGGCCGTCAGTCTCTGGTCGGAATACTCCCTCAATCCGGTGCTGGGCCAGTCGGCGTTAATGGAAGGAAAAGAAACGCGGTTTGGTGTGACAAATTCGATCATGTGGTCGACATTGACCACGGCTGCCAGCAA
>JAKQGS010000397.1 GCA_029556045.1 Pseudomonadota bacterium
TCCCTGGCCTACGCCGGCATTCCCGGCATCATGTTTGGCTCCATGTGGGAGAAGCTTGCTGACGCGGATCGACGGAGTCAGCGCACCAGCCTGTTTGTGGACGTACACCCGGTGCCTTTTGTGCAGTTTGAGGTCTGGCAGCGGCGGGAAACCGGCTCCCGTACCTACGCGGATTGGATCAGCATGCTGCATCTTTATGCGGATTTTTAAATTTTAAAAATCGATACCGGTGGTCAGATACAAGACGGTGACGGAAGTCACCCTGCTGATCTCTTTGGCCACGTCGTTGGCCCTTTGGTTGACCTCGTCGAGCTCAGCCGATGCCGCTCCGTAGGCCTCGCTGCGCACGGAAGACTGGCTGGAGAGGGGAACCATCAGCCCAAACCAATCACACCCCAGAAAATAACCGGATTTCCAGCGCCAGACATTGCCAACGGCCCCATGCAGCACCCAGCTGTTCACCGTTACCCCTGCATCAATGGCCCCATTGGACACTTTGCTGTTTGCGGCCAAATCAACTTTGATACGGCGTTGCCCCAGGCCATATGCGGCTGAAAATGTCTCTCCAAAAAATCGTCGCCCATGCAGCATAAAAACCGAGGACGAAAAGCGGGCTGTGGTGATCTCAATGTCCGCCTTATCCGGCAAAAAACTGCGGAGATCAACATTTCCCTGCGCCAACAAAGCCCCCATCTGGTCGACGCCTGTCACCCAGCGATACCCCTGCACCCCAAGGCTGGGCACGGGACTATCCAGAAACCCGGCGCGCCCGCCAGCCCCCCAAACATGGGTTTGCCCCCGCGGATTTTTAGTGGCGGTGACCTTGGGTTTTTTAGGCTTTTTTTTGGATTTTTGCGCCACCACCAAGGGGGCGCCCAGCGCTTGAGAAGGTTTTATCGCTGCCGGTGCGGCAACAAGGAGCAGGGAGCCAATCATGATGCAGAGCCATCGTTTCAAACCATCATCCTGCCACCGGTGTTAGGGTGATACATAAGTCTCGTTGCGGTCGGCACATTGCTCCTTGATGCTTTCCGCCTCATAGGTCGGCTCGTAAAACCAGGCCACCAGTTTCGCCGACTGGGTGGAAGTTCCCCCATTGCTCTGGGTGCATCCCCCCACGCTATTGACCCGGGAGCAGGTGGCGTTGGTGGTGGACTCCCCGCCTTTCAGATCGCAATAGGACTTGGCGTTGCCAAGATCACTGTCTGCCAAACCGGTTGCTTCGTAGCAGAGGTCTTGACCAAAAATCTCGCATTTGGCGGTGATTCCCGTGCCCGAATCGGTGGAGCCGCCTGTGCTGCCCGAGTCGGTTGGTGAGGGTGTGGGAGAGCCCGATGAGCCGGTGGATGTTGACCCCCCGCCCACCGTTTGGTCGTCCGCCACAATCTTGCCAACTTTCTCATAAGGATTGAGGGGAAAGCCCGCACTGCATGACGCAACCCCAGTCAGCAGCAACATCATGCTGAGGGTTCGCCATCGGTTTTGCGGGTGCTGGATCATAGGGAAACTCCTCCCTCACCGATCCCTTATCGGCATTTGTGAGATATTTCTGAAATGCCGGCCGCAAGGACACGATCCCAATAAAATAATTGTCATTTATAGGAGAAAAAGACGGGAAATTCCCCCGATCAGGACTTTGACAGATCCCACCACCCGCGATTCACGAAATCACGCACCAGCAACCACATTTGCTGCTGCGTCATCGCAGCCTGCAGATCCTCCGCAGACATGGCCGCTTGATCCGTTAGAGCGTGCGCCAGAGTTATCCATGGGGCCGGAAGCGCGAATCCTTCTCCTTCGATAAATAACATCACTTGACGGGGTTTTTTAATAAAGGCTGTCCGCAATCCGGGGGCCCGCTGCAGCCCCCAGCCTTTCTGCTGCACCGTCTCCTGAAGACTTTCGGCTGTCACATGTTTGCTGTTGGGTCGTGGTGCGTGAAAGGATTTTGGCTCGGTGAGAAAACACCCGAGCCATTCCTCCAGTTTGCCCTCCTGCCGTCCAGCCTCCCGAATGATATCCCGGAAACGGCGAATCGCCTGCGGTGAAATGCCACCGGGGTGAGCGGACGGACGCAAATCGGGATCTTCATAACGATGCCCTTCCTGATCCCATACGGAGGCCAGGGTGCGGGCAAAACCCTGCAGCACTTCTCCGTGGGAAGGGGCGCGAAAGCCGATGGAATAGGTCATGCAGTCCCCCATCGCCACGCCGCAATGGGCCCATCGGGGTGGCAGATACAGCATGTCCCCCTCTTCCAGCACCCAACGACGGGCCGGTTTGAAATGCTTGAGGATTCGCAGATCGAGGTCAGGAATAAACTCTTCGTCCTGCACGGGCCCACGACCCACCTGCCATTCCCGTCGCCCCAAGCCCTGGATTAAAAACACATCGTATTGGTCCACATGCGGCCCCACACCCCCCTGATCGGGAGCGTAGCTGATCATCACATCATCCAGACGCCAGTTTGGAATAAATCGAAAGGCCTGCAAAAGATCCGCAATCTCAGGGATCAGGCGATCGACCCCCTGCACGAGAAGAGCCCAATGGTGGGAAGGTAATTGGGTGAAAGCGCTTTCTTTGAACGGACCATGCAACACCTGCCATGGTTTTTTGCCATTTTGCAAGACAAGGCGGGACTCGACCCCTTTTTCACAGGCAAGCCCCGCCAACTCGTCGGGAGTCAGCAGGGGGCGCCAGTTGGGAAATGCTTTTTTGATCAGAAGCGGTTTCTTTTGCCAGTATTCCGCCAGAAACCGCGCAGGTGCCATACGACCCAGAGGATGCAAAACCACAGGGTTCTCCTCCGGATTAAAATTCGGGATACCCCTGATCACCCCATTGTTCAAAAGCGGTTTTATCCGCGCGACCGAGCGGTCCACCCTTAGGCATCAGTCCCTGGATCACCAAATCCACCACCTGGGCGCGGTAGGCGATCACACCATTGTAGGTACTCAGATCGCTGCTAGCCCGCAGACCGCCCTTACCATGACAACCCACGCAGTAGCCCTGCAGAATGCCCGCAATCTTGTTGTCATAGGTCACCCGGGCTGGTTGCTCGGCGGGATTGGGATCGGTGGTCAAAACCTTGGAGCGTAGCCCCAGCTTTTCTCCCGCAGTCTGCAGGCGAAAGGTCGGGTAAAGCACCACGGTTTTACCCGTGGCCAGCTTGTCGGCGGGAATCCAGAAGGACGCCGACGTGCGGTAATGAACTTCCTTTAGGCCGCCAGCCACATAGGTCAAAGCGAATGTAT
>JAKQGS010000407.1 GCA_029556045.1 Pseudomonadota bacterium
TAGGGGATTTTCGTGTAGAGTGATGTGCCCGGCAGAAGAACCCCGACCACCTGCTGTTGGGCCATGGCTTCGATGGCATTCTGGTTTGCACATTCCAGATGGTCCGCACTGAGGGCTTGCCATTGCACGGCAGCTGCGGCAGCGCCGCTATCCGCAAATTCGTCGGCGTGGATCCGCACCGCAAGTCCTAATTCCCGCGCCTTGCGTATATAGGCCTCACAATCCGCCGGCTCGAAGTAACCTTTCTCCACAAATGCGTCCACCGCCATCGCCAGGCCCTCACGGGCCACCTGCGGCAGCAAATTTTCCGTCACAGCGTGGGCATAGGCTTTTTTATCGGTAAACTCTGGCGGCATCGCATGCAGGGCCAGACAGGTGGGTACTACGGTTTGCGGGGTTTCGGCGCTCGCTTTACGAATGGCCCGCAGCATTTTCAATTCATGCTCCACCGAGAGCCCATAGCCCGACTTGGCCTCCACGGTGGTCACACCATGGCGCAAAAATCGCCGCAGGTGAGCCAGCGTGCGGTTTGCCAGCTCCTCTTCGCTCCACTCCCGGGTGGCGTGCACGGTTGATTTAATCCCGCCACCGGCAGCAGCGATCTGCTGATAGGTGGCTCCGGCCAGACGCTGGGCAAACTCCTGCGACCGCGTGCCCCCGTAGCAGGGATGGGTGTGACAATCCACTAAGCCCGGCAGCACCAATCCCCCTTTGGCGGATAGGTTTGGCCAGGAGTGATACGCTTCCGGCAAGGACCCGGTGCCGAAGGCCACCACTTGGCCCTGATCCAGGGCCAGCCACGCCGTCCGAAGTGCACCCAGGTCTCGCCCCTGAATGCGGGACCAGCGTCGCTCCCGCACCAAGGGTTGCATGGTCACCAGCGTGCCGATTTCTGTGATGACGTGCCGCATCGCGAGATTCCTTATCCTTGTTCTTCCGGGCTGAAGCGGATGGTCCAGGTGGTGCCCTGGGGGGTGTCCATCAACTCAATACCCTCCGCTAACAGTTGATTGCGGATTGCATCAGCGTTGGCAAACTCTTTCGCGGTTCGTGCCGCCGTGCGCTGTTGGATGCGATCCGCGATGGCAGTCCTGGTCAATTGCAGTTCTGGCAGGATCTTGTCCTTTAGATCTTCGATAAAAGCCTGAGGCTCCTGTTGCAGCAGTCCCAGCACATGGAAGAGTTGACGCAGGACTTTGCTCCACTGCGCCGCGGTGGCCTGGCGTGCGGGGGAATTCTTGGCGGTCTTCAGTTCGTTCGCCTTACGAAAGGCGAGACTCAACTCCCGCAGCGCTCCGACGGTGGAAAAGTCGTTGGACATTTCCCGGTGAAAGGCCTCCACCGTTGCCTGGGGGTCATGGCCCGGCACCAACGGCGATGCGGCATCACCCGCCATTTCGTCCAGTCCCTTGAGGGACTCGTAAAAATAGAGCAGACGGCGGGCACACTGTTTAAAGACGTTTTGGTTCAGCTCCGTATTGGAACTATAGTGCTGTTGCAGATACGCCAGTCGAAGCACCTCCGCCGGCCAACGTTTGAGAAAATCGCTGATGAGGATATGGTTGCCCAGGCTTTTGGACATCTTCTGCTTGTCGATGCTGAGAAGTCCGTTATGCAGCCAATAGTTGGCGTAACCACAGCCATTGGCAGCCTCCGATTGGGCGATTTCGTTTTCATGATGGGGGAACACCAGGTCGCGGCCACCACCATGGATGTCGAAATGCTCACCTAAAAACTTTTTGGCCATGGCACTGCATTCGATGTGCCATCCCGGTCGCCCCTTACCCCACGGACTGTCCCAGGATGCACCCGGTGTGCTGTCCGCTTTCCATAGGGCAAAATCCAGTTCATCCTCTTTGCTGCCTTGTACGATATCACGGGTGCCGCTGCGCATGTCGGCAGGATTGCGGTTAGACAGTTTTCCATAGTCCTTTTTCTCCCGCACGCGGTAGTAGACATCGCCCTCTGGAGTGGGGTAGGCAAATCCCTGTTGGATCAAACGTTCCACCATGGCGATGATCTCGGGGATGGTGTCAGAAACCTTGGGTTCGTGGGTGGCGGGACGGACGCCAAGCGCCGCCATGTCCCGCTCCGTGGCATCGATCACATCTTG
>JAKQGS010000459.1 GCA_029556045.1 Pseudomonadota bacterium
CTGCTGCCCCAACCGGCTTTGCCACCGCTGCGGTCGGCAAAGCCGGTTGGGGCAGCAGCCTCAGCCAGATCATCACCGGTGGATTGGACCCCAATAGCTGGCAGAGCGTCTCTGCGGGAATTACCGGTGTTTTCAATACACCGGTCTCCATTTCGCAGGGGCGCCGTGCCGGGGTACGGGAATACCTGGTGGAAAGCCAAAGCAAATATCCCGACAATCTGGTGATTCGCTCCCATGCCCTGGCCAGCCGGGTGCTTTTTCAGGAAAAAAAGGCTGTTGGTGTGGAGTATTTAAGCGGGGCGAGGCTTTACCGTGCCGACATGAATCCCGCCACCACAGACTCGTCAAAAAAGGTTCAGGTGTTCTGCCGCCGGGAAGTCATTCTAGCCGGAGGGGCCTTCAACACTCCGCAGCTTTTGATGCTGTCGGGAGTCGGACCTGCCGATGAACTGCGTCGGCACAACATTGCGGTGGTCCACCCGCTGCCCGGAGTGGGGAGAAACCTCCAGGATCGTTATGAGGTCACGGTGGTCAATAAACTCAAATCCTCTTTCGATCTCCTGAAAAACTGCGCTATCACCAAGCCCAACGATCCCTGCCTTGAGGAATGGAAATCCAAAAAAACCGGCCCCTATACCGCAAACGGCGTCATTTTTGGCATGGCCCGCAAAAGCAGCAATGCTGCGCCCGAAACCGATCTCTACATCTTTGGGGCCCCTGGTTTTTTCAAAGGATACTATCCCGGTTATGCCAAGGAGTCGGTGGCTCACAAGAACATGTTCACCTGGGCGGTTCTGAAGGCTCACACCGGTAACCGTGGTGGCGCGGTGACGTTAAAGTCCGCCGACCCGCTGGATACACCCGCCATCAATTTCAATTACTTTGAAGATGGGGATGCGGCTGCCGCTGAAAGCGATCTCAATGCGGTACTATCCGGCCTCAAGTTTGCCCGCTCCATCATGAAAGACCAATCGGACGTCAAGGAAGAGCTGGTTCCAGGAGCGCAGGTGCAGAGTGATGCCCAGCTGCGGACGCACATCAAAAATGAGGCGTGGGGTCATCACGCCTCCTGCAGCAACAAAATGGGGCCCGCCTCCGATCCGATGGCGGTGGTGGATAGCAACTTTCGGGTGCATGGGCTGCAGGGACTGCGGGTGGTGGATGCCTCAATCTTTCCCCGCATCCCAGGATTTTTCATTGTATCAGCGGTCTACATGATCAGCGAAAAGGCCACCGATGCCATTCTGCGGGATGCCCGCCACGGGTAGCGAAGAGCTTTCTTGGTTATGGATGTGGCGGCTCTTTGAAATCCGGCCGGTAAAACGGTTCGTAGGAGCTCAGGGCTCCCCTACCTGCTGCTTCCAGCCACTGCCAGAGATCACGGGCTTCTTTTTCGGTAAAATCCGGCTGGTGTGGCATACGGATCTTGGTGTCTTTTTTGGTTTCGTGTGATGCAACGTGGGCAAACAAGGCCGCCGCATTCTTACGCTTGCTCACCGGTTGCGGTTTCAGAAAGTCGGTGCCATACCGGGCACCAACGCCACCCACCGCATGGCAGAATTGGCAACGATCGATGTAGACCAAACGACCGAAGTAGCTGTCTTTTTTATCGCTGGCCAATCGAAATTGATTGTAATAGGCGGCCGGGTCCACAATTTCAATGCCCACCAGAGAGTCAAAATGCCGCCAGGGATTGAACTGCTGGTGTTTGCCTTCCTGTTCCATCGCCTGCAGCCATTTGCGGCTGGCTACCAGCTTATTGCCCGCAAAGGTGATAAACTGCTTTTCTTCCGGCGCGGTGCCTGGAACCTGGGCTTTTGGGAATTCTGTCACCCACTGACCGGCAGCATTTTTAAATTCCAGAGCCAGAAATATCTCGCCCTTTTTCAACAAATCATCCCGCCCCACCGGCAGCACCATGCCGTTTTTAAAATGCAGGATCAACAGATCCATGCCACGCACCCAGGGTTTGTACAGGCGCACCACATCGCTGAGGGGTAACCCGCGAAACGTAAGTTCTTTGTTATATTGGATATCGTGATGGGTGACTTCATTAAAGGTCATGCCGTTCATTTCCACCGCAATCGCCCCCTGCCGGGGAACCTTTGCGGAAAAATGGTCCCCCTTGTGACGGGTCCAGATATCGATATAGTACTTGCCGCTGCTCTTCTGGGGAGTGGAAGTCTCAACGGCCTTGACCGCTTCTTTTTTATTCGCCGCTCCCAAATGCGGGGTTATCATCGTCATCAGCAGGATCCAGCCCACGGTACTGCGTTTCATGTCTACCCCCTAAATGACGTCTTTGTATTTATCCACGAGGTTATTCTTCAGTGCAAAGCTGATCAACTCCGCGTTGGTCTTAACATTCAGTTTCTTAAAGATCCGGGTCTTATAAGTGCTGATGGATTTGTCCGATATACCCAGGCGAAAGGCCATTTCCTTCAGGGGTTCTCCCCGCACCAGTCCTATCAAAACCTGGGTTTCCCGGATGGAAAGCTCTTTCTCGTCGTTGGATTCATCCTCCGCCAATGCCCGGGACAGCAGGGTGCTGGTGAACTCTTTGGACAAGTACTGCCGGCCCGCCAGAACCGTCTGCACCGCTTCCCAGATCTTTTCCGCCGGGCTTGATTTGGTGATATATCCTAGTGCTCCCGTCTTCATGGCCTGCTGGGCATACTGATCTTCCTGATGCATGGTCAGCATCAGCACCGGCGTTATGGGGGCCAATTGCCGAAACTTCCGCAGGGCCAGAAGCCCGTTATCATCTCCCAGTGAAATATCCAGCAGGACCGCATCCCATTTGGTCTCTGCGGTATGGCTTAAAAAGCTGGCAGCGGAATCCGCCTCTTCTATGATCATATCGGGATCGTTTTCTCGCAGCAAATTTCGAATGCCCTGCCGCACCAATGGGTGATCGTCAACGATGAGAATGCGTGCCATGAAGTGTCCTCTTGGATTTTTTGGGTACCTCTATGGTATCATCTGCCCCCATCCCGGACTAGAGGGATCATACGAAAAGAGCATCCATGCAATTCTTTACAATAAGTAATGTCCTTAAAAAAACTTGAATAGCCCCCCCCTGATGACGCCATGAATTTCCGACGGGTTCGGTGCAACATGCCCTCGCAGATACGCTAAAATTACCGTTGGCACACAGCGAATTTACCTGTATTCACGGGGCACTATAGAATATCGTGAGCGATGCTCCGAATTTCTTTCCCAAGGCAAAATTTTAACCCCGTGCGGTTTCCCTGACATTTTCGCAGCAGGGGGCTTCACCACTTACAGGAAACCCTCAATTTCCCCACCCGACCTCCGAGTGAATACTTATAGGTCAAAAGGAAGCCTGTAACACCCAACGTGTGAGGAGCCCCACAATCCCATGTCCAACCAAATAAAACCAACCAACGAAAATCCCCAGGAACGCCGCCGGATATTATGGTCGCAAATCCACGGTGATGCGGAGGCCGCAGCGGCGTATTTTCAGACCGCACGGCGATTCCTGGATCAGTTTAAACAACGGCTGTGGGATATGGCGGAGGGAGATCCGCAATGCCGCGAAATGCGGGATATGCAACGGTTGACGCAGGAATACTATTGGAAGGTTGTGAACCTGGACTGGCCGGAGATGATCAAAGCAACTGGAGCCCTCAAACAATTGCTGGACGTCATGGCCCTTCAAAAGCAAATGATTGCACCGGGCAGCATACAAAACCTCTTTGCCCTCTTCCGCCATATGGAGCAAATCGTCACCCCCCCGCAACAGGGTGAGGACGAAATGGGGGAAACCCGCCTGGATGAATTAACCCAGGAGATCTCGCACCAGCTCCGACTGATTGCAGAGGATGCCTTGTTTTCCTTTCGCGATGACGATGATTCGGAGGGGGGCAACCCTCAAAAACCCTGGTAATACCGCCGAAACGACAGATTGGGATTGATGCGAATCGTCACTTTCGTGCCCTGACCCGGGGTTGACTGCACATCAAAACGGCCATTGATGGCTTCAAACCGCCGTTGCAGGCTCACCAGACCAAATCCACTGCTGCTGGATGACTCATCCCCCATCTGACGCAGTTCAAAACCCTTGCCTTGGTCTGAGACCGTGATGCGGGTTTCGCGGGTGCCGGGCTCCTGGTCGATCGTAATCACGGCATTCAGGGTATTGGCATGCTTCACCACGTTGAGCAGCAATTCCCGCACCACCTGATAGATGAAGGCCTTCAACTCCAAATTGTTCACATCCGCCACCCCGTCCCCCTCAACGGTGACATTGAGATTGTAGAGGGCCTTGGCCTGCCGCGATAACCAGTGCAGCACCTCAACCATCGGGGCATCCCGCACAAACGGTGGAGCAATGCTGTTGCTGAGAGTGCGGGCCACCTCGATGGCATGATCGATCAACGACTCATTGTAGGTAAGTTTTTCCTTGAGAGCGGGATCATCGATGGCCATGCGCACGGAGCCGGTGTGTAACCGGAGGGCTGCCAGGAACTGCTGGAGGTCATCATGAATAATTTGTGCAATGCGACGCCGTTCCTGCTGTTCCGCCTCGCTGAGCTCCGCCACCAGGGCCTGCAGATGCAGTTTTTGCTCCTGGATCAGGGCAGTCCTCTCCTGCACAATCTCCTCCAGCTCGGTATTGATTCGGGATAAATTTGTCATGGCCGCCTGGAGCTCAGTCTCACGGTCTTTTAGCGAACGGGACAGAATCATAAACGGGTTTTTGATGGAAGCCCTCACGAAAGCCAGATACATGAGGAAGAAAGACAATATTTTTAAGAGATGACCCACCATATTCGCCGGTGCATAGGCATGGGAATAAAGGGTGAAGGAAACCTCCATAGCCGCACTCAGAATCAGAGACCATCGCAGCAGATTAAAAGTCTGAGATTCAAATTCCTCTCGGCGTCGATGCATAAGAAACGCCGCCAACACCAGACCAAAGCTAATGATGTATTCACTGACAATCTTAAATGGGGTTAATCCTGCACCCATCTCAAAACAGAGGGGAAACACCGGCCAGATAAAGATCGTGACGATGACCCCGGTCAGGATAACCAGGTTTAAACCCAGAACCCGCGGGACATTAAAGAGACGACTATCGTGTTTCCAGACCGCCGCCAGGACGGAAAACATTTCGAGATACCGGGCGCAGATCCAAAGTTGCGCCGCGAGATTGGTGCCTTCATAGGGCAGGATATGCATGCCGGGATAGGCCAGCAGATGCAAAAAATCCAGAACACCCACAAAAAGGTAGGTTATGCCGATATACACATAAAACGAATTGGATTGCTGGGAGCGGGTGTTCCAAAATACCGTGAAGATGCCAAAAGCCACCAGGATCGCAAACATCTCCGCCAGGGAAT
>JAKQGS010000463.1 GCA_029556045.1 Pseudomonadota bacterium
TTTCCCCTCCTGAAGGGGACCACTGATGTGCCATTGCTATTTTTTCGCGAAGATGTCGCCGTCATGCTGGACGGCTCTCGCAATATTCGCATGGCACTACCACCTAAGCAGGATAACTATTTAAAAATCGGCAACGTTGAATTCGTACCGGAGTTTGAACACCGCTCCAATCTCATCACAGACCTAGCCCGCGTGGAGTCCCTGGGCCCGCCGATGGAAGGAAACTCTCTCGATTTAATCCTGGATCACGGAACCACTATGCCGCTGATCGCTGGAAATTATCGTTTCAGCCAATACAACTTTGTCACCAATACCGATGGCAATCGTCGTAAGACCGAAATCATGCTATCGGTGCGGCCCGGAACCACCGTCACCGTGCCGTTTACGGTTCTTTTGTCCGAGAAAAAATACGCGGACTACCAGGATAAAATCGCCTCGCAAAACAAGGCCCGCAGTAAAAATCAAACCCTCAGCAAAGCTGCCTATCGCCCGATTGCCCCATTATTCATCGAGTGATTTCATTTTTTTTACCTTCTTTGACAGAAGTCATTCACAGGCCCAAAATTGGGGTTGTGGATAACTCTGTTGAAACTCAAAAACCAATTTTTGAAAAACACATCGATCCGTAAATATTTTCGCCTAGTTCCATTTCAGCGCATTTTTTGCACACAAAATGTAGCGTTGTGGATAAATTGTGGACGCTATATTTTGTGTGCCAAGGGTTGACAGCCCGATAAACCAAGGGCTATCATTTTTTTGTAGCAATCATTCCACCCGATGTTGGCAAGCTGTTGATACGCGCTGATTTCAGTGCCATTGGAACCTTTTTGCCAATATTTGGTTGATCTATTGCCAAACACAGGGAAACGTGACGCACAGAACCAGGGAACGGAGGGGCTCAATCATGAAATTCCAACGTGTCTTTACCAAAACCAAAGGACATCCATACGCAGACCTTAACTTTGTCGAGCGCACGTCTGAACTCAAGAATTCCGACGGCTCCAAAGCCAGCCAATCTCTTAAGATCATGGTTCCTGACAGCTGGAGCCAGGTTGCCACCGATATCATGGCGCAAAAGTACCTGCGCCGTTCCGGCATTCCCAAAGTCGGTGGTGAGACCGACGCCCGTCAAGTCTTTCACCGTCTTGCTGGATGCTGGACCGATTGGGGCCAAAAGTACGGGTATTTTGACTCCGAAGAGGACGCCGCAGCATTTTATGATGAAACCTGCCACATGCTGGCCCATCAAATGGTGGCCCCCAACAGTCCCCAGTGGTTCAACACCGGTCTTTATTATGCTTATGGCATCGAAGGATCCGGTCAGGGGCACTATTATGTGGATCCCAAAACGAACAAGCTGACCCGTTCCAAAAATGCCTATGAGCGTCCACAACCCCATGCCTGCTTTATCCAAGGCATCAAAGACGATCTGGTCAGCGATGGCGGTATCATGGACCTCTGGACCCGCGAAGCCCGGTTGTTTAAATACGGCAGCGGTACCGGTACCAACTTCAGCAGTATCCGCGGCGAAGGGGAACGTCTTGCCGGTGGCGGCGTATCCAGTGGTCTGATGTCATTTCTTCTGATCGGTGATCGGGCGGCAGGGGCCATCAAGAGCGGTGGTACCACCCGGCGCGCCGCCAAGATGGTTTGCCTTGATCTTGACCATCCGGATATTGAAGCTTTCGTCAATTGGAAGGTGACGGAGGAGCAAAAGGTTGCCGCTCTGGTGTCCGGCTCCAAAAACCTGGCCAAAGCCATGAATTTGATCCTCAAGGCTTCTCAACCAGAGGGTAAAAACCTCACTAAAGAAGAGTTACTGGATCCCCGCAAAAACAAGGATCTGAAAGACGCCGTTAAAAAGGCCCAGGGTGACAATGTTCCTTTGAATTACATCCAACGGGCGATCGATCTGGCTAGGCAGGGAATCGTGTCACTCGACATCGAAACCTACAATACCGACTGGAACTCCAAGGCCTACGCCACGGTGTCCGGTCAGAACTCCAACAACTCGGTGCGC
>JAKQGS010000470.1 GCA_029556045.1 Pseudomonadota bacterium
GGGTCTTTGAGGCAGCCATCGGTGCCCATCTCAACCGGCTGCCCGGAGATCTCTATTATTGGCGAGAGGGGAATTCTGAAGTCGACTACGTTCTTGTCATGGATCAACGCCTGTGGGGTATTGAAGTTAAATCCGGGCGACGCCGTCGAAGCGGTGGGCTGCAAGCCTTCAAGAAGAAATATCCATCCGCCAAAACTCTTATTCTGGATTTTCAGTCGGGAGGAGAATTTCTCCAATCAGAAATGTCGGCCGCAGAATTCATAAAAAAATATGGTCATGGTGGCTGATTGGGGACCACTGGATTCAATGGATGGAAAAGCGGCGGGCTTGCTTTCGCCGCAGGCGCACTCCCTTTATTCCCCGACGTCAGTTTCACCACCTTGCCATGATCGATTTCAATCAGCATATCCGCATCCGCAACCGTCTCCAGCCGGTGAGCGATGATCAACAGGGTGCGGTCGCGGAAGGCCTGCCGAATCGTGGCCTGAATCAACTCATCCGTTTCACGATCGACGCTAGCTGTGGCTTCATCCAACACGATGATGCGAGCATTGATAAGGAGCGCGCGGGCCAGGCAAAACAGTTGCCGTTGGCCCTGGCTGAAGTTCTGGCCGTTTTCTTTCACTTCTGCATTCAATCCACCCTCCAGACTTCGCACAAAGTGGGCGAGCTGCACGCTTTCCAAAGCCTGCCAAATAGCCCCATCATCGCGTTCCTTAAAACGGTCGAGATTTTCCCGCAGTTTGCCGTTAAAGAGCAGGGGATCCTGGGGGATGATGGCTAGGGATCGCCGCAGGCGGGTCAGCGGCACCGTGGCAATATCGACTCCATCGATCAGAATCCGTCCGTGTGTGATCGGAATAAATCGATAGAGCACCTGAAAAATCGTGCTTTTGCCAGCGCCGGTGCGACCGATCAGCCCCACACGAGCACCACCTGGAATGGAAAAACTAACCCCCTTCAGGATCATGGGGAGGTGCTCCGCATACCGGGCATGGACGCTGTCAAAAGCCAGCTCTCCCCGCTGCGGCCAAGCTTCGGACAGAGGCTGGTCACTATGCTTGAGAACATCGGGTTCAGGGCGCAATAAACCAAAGTGTTGCAGCCGCTCCACTGAGGTCATGCTGGCTTCCGTTTGGGAGTAGGAACGGATCAGCCAGTTCAGATCCTCCCAGAAGCGCAATGCATAGATTAAAACCATACCGGCAGTACCTGCCAGGATCATCTGGTGCTGTGCCATCAGAATCAGCCCCAGACTCAAACCCAGAGAAATCGCGGCGCTGATCAATGGGATCCGGACGGAAAACCAGCGGTTCATGAGGATCAAACCATAAAACGATCGGACATTGCGCTCCATGATATCCAGGAAAATCCGTTCGCTGTAAGCCTGTTTTTGAAATCCGCGGATCACAAACACACCCTGCAGCGTTTCTTTAAACTGCGCCACGCAGGGGGAACGGGTTATGGAATACAGTCGCTGCGCCTCCCGGGCTGACGAGCGGTACAGGGCCTGGGTTTTGTAATAGAGCCAACCCACCAGAGGGAGCATCACCAAAAACAGTGGAACGGCCGCCGCCATCATGATGAGAGAGCCCAGGCCGCTGAAAAGACATTGAATCACCGTGCGCAGGGACCAGGCCAGTTCGTTTTGGCAGAGATCGACGTCCCGGGAAAAACGATTTAATATGCGCCCCACCGGGGTGGCATCAAAAAATCGCAGGGGTGTTTTCAACACCGCCGCCAGCGACCGGGCGTGCAGGATCCTCCCCACTTCCACGGAGCGCAGCGTCCAAAGCAGATTCTGGGCAAAGATGATCACCAGGGCAATCATCGCCAGGACTGCAAAGACCGTGAAGTTGGCCTGATCGTCGCCGCGGAATGATCGCAGCCAGTTGGTTAATCCACCCAGCGGACCTTTCGCTGCCTCGTCGCCATTGGTCCAGACGGAAAGCCATAGGTTCTGCAGCATGGGGGCTGCCATCATGGACAGGACGGCAACCACCAGCAGGGCCAGGATCAAATTGCGCGTTCCGGGTTTTTCTCCCCCCATTAACTGAATGTACGACCAGAAAATCTGTTTTTTGACCGCTCCGACGGCGCGATCTTCATCTTCAGTGATGCGGTGTATCGGTTCTTCCTGGCCCTGTGCCGGCAGATGCACTTCCGACGAATCAATTCTAACGGGAGTTTTCACATCATCCATGTCATCATGATGGGTGGCAATAAAGGCGCTGAAGCGGGGGCATGTGGCCAAAAGCTCTTCATAGATGCCAAGGCCCATCACCATGCCATCCTCCAGCAGGGCGATTTTGTCAAAACGCCGCAAGTGCTTCGTGCGATGGGTCACCATGATCTGGGTGATGCCATCCCAGTGCTGGAACAAGAGTTTGTGCGCCAACTGGTCTTCCGTGCGATGATCCACCGCCGATAGCGGGTCATCCATAATCACCAGGCCGGGCCGATAGGCGATGGCGCGTGCCAATCCCACCCGTTGTCGCTGACCGCCGGACAGATTGATGCCGTGTTCCCCCACCTCGGTTTTGACACCGGCCGGGAACCGCTGAACGTCCTGCGCGAGAGCGGAAAGGTTTAGGGCGTCGTCGAGTATGTCCGGACTTTCTCCCAGTAAAATATTGTCCGCCAGGCTGGCATTTTGCAGGAACGCCTCCTGTGGCACGTAAGCCAGGCGTGGTCTTTGCGCGGCGTCGATACCCCGAAAACGCAGGCTTCCCGATCTGAGGGGCACCTCACCGAGCAGAGCCAGGAGAAGGCTGGTTTTTCCGCTCCCCACCGGTCCGACGATGGCCAGCTTTTCACCCGGTGCCACCGCTAGACTGATGTCTCGCAGCACATCGCTGGTGCCATCGTCGTACCGGCACGTGGCATTCTGCAATACCAGGCCAACAGGATGATGCGGCGCACTGGGAGCTCGCGGATCCTCGGGGATCACCTCCTGCTGCAGATAGCCCGCAATACGTTTGGCGGCCACCTGAATGGAGGACAGCCGGGCGATAAGGCCGGGAAGAATGCCAAACGAGTGATCCAACAAACTGAACAGGGCGATGACGGAGAACACCGTTGCCGCATCCAGGGAGCCGCCGCGGGCCAGGTGAACCCCGAAAGTGACCACACTCACAATGGAATTGGTGGCCAGATAGAACAGAAACGAAAAACTTTGGAACCAGGCCAACTTCCTTAGTACGCCGACCTCCTGCGCCCGGATGTCCTCCACTTCTTTGAGCAAGCGGTTTTCCCAGGCAAAGTATTTGGCGATGCGTATCCCGTGCAGGCACTGCGATATATAGGAAACCCGGCGATCCCGTTCCCGCATGAGGTCGTGATCCAGGGCCACAAAACGCTTGGAGATGGCCTTGCTCAGGGG
>JAKQGS010000475.1 GCA_029556045.1 Pseudomonadota bacterium
ACTACGCAGGCCAAACGGTGCGGCCGTATGCGCTGCTGAGTCAACGGTGCATCGATGAAAGGGCCAGCACGGTGTCTTTTCAAGCGGCGTAGGGGGCGCATTCCACCATGGTGATGTTCCTGTGTGGTTCTGGAAATGTGACTTACACCTACAACGGGATCATCGTCGGAGACGGGGGTGGTGTGGGGACGGCGATCAAACTGTTTAGCCAGGGGTATACCTACTATCGGGCACCCTCCCGCTATGACGTCTCATGGAATCCGGTGGCGGCGGTGTATGGGGTGGCCATGACGGAAAAGTTTGTGCGGGTGGACGAGCAGGGGGTTAAGGTCGGGGGGACCATTGCGGTTCCCAGTGCTGGGGAGATGGCGCGATTAACCAGTTATGACGGGGTGTGGGTTTACACCCAGGGGCACACAGGTACGGCGAATGTGAGTGAGCGGGGGCGGTGCAGCAAGATCAGCAGTGTGGGCACCCTGCAGTGTGACCAGCTCTATCTGGATCAATCGTATATAAGCGGTCGGAGGTTTTTCACCACGGGGAAATGGTCGGTGACCGCAAGTTCCGCGGCCGAGGTGTATCTCGCTAACTTTGATCCCCTCACCTGTTCCCAGTGGAATGGCAAGTCGATCGGTCGCTTGAATGAGGAACGCCTCACCGCTGTTTTTGATACCGTCACCCTTGCCAACGGCTATCTCGGACTTGTGTACCGTGGCCAGGGGGTTGGGCTGCAGATGGCTTTTATTGAATCCAAAACCGGCAAGATCGTCTCCACCACCGCCATCACGGATGGAGGGGAGATAACGGCGGCACAGGGGTTGGTGGTGCAGGGGCGGATTTATGTGGCGGTGGTGCGGGATCAGGATTTGGTGTTGGTTGTTGGGGGGGAATAGAGGTGTCAAGTTTGGGTTATGTCGGGCGGAGACATTTTCGATGTCGGTGGCGATTGTGGTTTGGTCTGGATAGTGTGAATCAGAGGTGGACGCTGTTATTGAAGGAAATAATCGGCGTCTTTGAATTATGGTAGCTCCTGGACCTCTGCGCCTGGCATGTGAGGAACGAGGGAAAGAGTACGGGACAGTAAAAGCAATAAAATCATGAATATAACAACTTACTGATATTATTAATAAAATGAATTACATGATGTACTTTTAATCGACAAAAGGACCACTTTATGGTACTTTTTTAAATTGATGGAGCAGATTTCGAACATAAAAAACATTCACCACTTCCTAGACAACCTCAGGTCTCGGGGGATTTATAGATTTACGGTTGGAGATTATCAAAGCGCAGCTGGGATTAGCCAGCTCGCTGCGCGAAAGGCCATTAGACGAGCGCGTGAGCGTGGAGAAGTGGCGACCCCATATCGAGGTTTTCATGTCATAGTACCACCGGAATATCGTGCGATTGGCTGTTTGCCTGCGGAGCGGTTTATTGCAGACTTAATGAATCATCTTGAGGAGTCTTACTACGTAGGATTGCTCACGGCGGCGTCTTATTATGGAGCGGCTCATCACGCGCCACAGGTATTTCAGGTGGTGGTGAAAAAGCCAAGACCCGACATGGTGGCTGGGAAAGTGCGTATTACCTTTATTGCACGTAATGATTTGGATGAAATGGAAGTCGGTGAAAGAAAAACGGCTACTGGTGTCATCAAAGTATCTCCGCCGGAACTGACTGCTTTTGATTTAGTGGGGTATAGTCAACGTTCAGGTGGCTTAGATAATGTTGCGACCGTTCTTAGCGAACTTGCAGATTCACTAAATTCAGGAAAACTTCGGGATATTGCTGCAAAAGCTGGGCCTATCAGGTGGAGTCAGAGGTTGGGGTATTTATTGCAGCTTGTGGGAGCCAAGTCCAAAGTACATGGGCTAGCGGCTTTTGTTGAAGAAACAGCGCCACGCATGACAAAGCTTGATCCGCAGCAACCGTCAAAAGGAGAAAAGGACATTAGGTGGCGAGTTATTGTAAATACTGAAGTGGAGCCAGACGTATGATACCCGAATCCCATGTTACTGGCTGGCGCTTACAATATCCCTGGCCCGATGATGCGCAGGTTGAACAGGACTTAATAATTTGCAGGGCATTGGTGGAGATATTTCAGGTGCCTGAACTATACAAAGCATTTGCATTTCGAGGGGGTACGGCGCTTCATAAACTGCATATAAAAAGACCTATTCGTTATTCAGAAGATATTGATTTAGTTCAGGTCATGGAGGAACCCTCTGGAGATGCAATTGATGCTATTCGACAAGTGCTTGATTCGTGGTTGGGAACTCCAAAACGAGAGCGAGCA
>JAKQGS010000476.1 GCA_029556045.1 Pseudomonadota bacterium
GTCACGAGGTGGGAAAGATACCTGGAGAATTATGAGGCCATCGTCCATATGGCTTGTCTGGCAATAGTTATGAAGAAACATTTATGAGATGGCTTCTAGAAAGATCAAACTCATATTTCAGGACTTTAGCGGAAGGATTCCGTGCTTCTAAAATTCCATTTGTGTTGCTGATTAAAGCAAGATTGGCTGGCTTGGCAATGCATGTGTTTATATTGACTCCCGACTTAAGAGCATCTGCCAGGTCTGAGCCGATGTTTACCTGTCCCGTGGCCGGTGTTGAATACTTTTTGCCACCGTCAAAGGAAAACACTGCGTAGTAATATGTAGCAGCTTCAAAGCAATAGTCTTGAAAGGTGAGACTGTTCCCCACCGCAACAATCTTCTGATTTGCGTCAATTGATCCGACGGCATAAGAATTTCCATCCACTGGCACAAAGGTGACCGCACTGGTGCTCCGCACAACAAGATAGGAGCTTCCACCCCCCCCACCATAAGACCAGGAAAGGTCGTTGGTATGAGGATTAGCCACAATTGACAAGTCTGCGGGGGTTTGCGGTAATAGGCTGACTGTGATGCTCGCGCTGGCGCCATATATTAAATGTCCACGTGCGTCTTCACCTACTACACAAACTACATAATCACCGTTGATGGCAGCGATCTCTGAAATCTTCGGCTCGTTGACGCTGTATGAAAGGGAGTCATCGCAAGTCGCACCGGCAAAAGGAATAAAAGTCGAGTATTTAAAAGAAAAAGAAGCAAAACTTGCTGAAACCGCAGGGCTGACACTCCCAATATCCGAAGCGGATATTTCCCCATCAGCAGCCTCGTTGATCAATTGCACCACCCCTGCCGCAAAGGGTTGCCCGGTGATGGTGTCAGTCTTGGCTGCGGAAGAATAAAGGTAGTCTTCGTTATATGCAAAAACCGCGTAGTAATTAATGATCCCACTGAGATCAAGGTCTGTTGCTGACGTTGCAGATCCTGCACTCATCACAAGCGCCCCATCCACAATGCTGCCAGCCATGTAAGCCTGACCATCCGCAGGTACAAAGGTGATCGGATCGTTGCTGCGCACCAGTAAAAATCCGTGCGTTTCGTGGCTACTGGATTCATAGGACAAACTGACAGTGCCGCCTCCGGGAATTGCAGCAAAGTCCTTTGGTGCCGATGGCCGGAATATCACATCCCGCATAATGATGGGACTCTTGCCATAGGCGACGTTACCCGCATTGTCAGAAACCCGGGCACAGATAACATAAGGTCCATTGATCTCTGGCATGGAAGCTATGGACGGGGGAATGGCATCTTTATAGGTTTTGGTTCCATCACAGCTGACGGGAACTGCCGCATCCAGGAATGCGGAGTACATCACCGCATCATGGCCGACAACTTTCAGCTCCACCGCTGGTTTGCTGGATTGGTATTCGTCCTTGTTGACCACAAGATCGGCAGCTTCATTAATGGCATCCAAACTCAAAAATTCCGGAGGCGTGGTATCCCATACCAATAACACCTTACTGATCTGTTGGTTATTACCAGGCGTGCCGTCGTTGCCCTCGTTTTGCAAACCGAGTGCACCGTCTCCCAATTTAATGCGCACCTGAAGGATATATTCACCATCCTTGGCGGCCCGAACCTGCGTCTGAAATCCGCTGGGATCGCTTAATTCTAGCTGGGATGGTCCACTCACTTGCTCCCATTCGTACCCGGCGGCACCACGGATGGGGGCCACCAGACCGACCGGGGAGTTGGCATAGACCGTCATCACCAACTCGTCGTCGATGACGGTCTGGGACGTTCCGGATTGCCGGTTGGTATCGCTCTCTTCCACCGCATCACCGCCTACAGAGACCGGTGTGGTCAAAACCGTCATTTTTGAAGAACACCCTATAAAGAGAGTCCCCAGTATACCTAGGGCCAGGTTTTTTGATATCCAGGTGTGACAGGCTTTCATACGCAAACTCCTAGGGTAACTTTTGTGTCTATAGGCCCTATCGCAAAACAACCTTCATTATTGAGTTATTTTAAAGTATGAATTTTATGCTCATGTTTTTTCGTGTGTTACGTCCTTTGTTGTGCTGGTTATTTTTACCGCCTTCCTTACACCTGGTTTGCTTTCCCAAAAATTTTTCAGATCCTTACGTCAGGTAAGAATAGACCTCCTTCGGCGTTCCAGAGCCGGCTGGTGATTTGACAGTCCAAGGAACTCCCACTAGAATTAAACAAACGCAAAATCCTGGGAAAAGGAGCTGGCAATATGAGTCGATTGCGCTGGGCTATTGTTATTGTGGGAATCACAACCCTCGCGGCGTGCAAGTCAAAGAGCGTAAGTTCCGGGGATCCACTGCCGGCTTTGACTCCCTCTGTGGACCCTGCTGCTGCCGAGTCCAAACCCTGGGGCTCCGGGTCCATCAATCTAAACGATGCCGTTCTGCAGGTGGATCTCGGGCAAAAAGCCAGTGAATCCCCTCAGGCGGGACAAGCGAATATGCCCTTTTGTGCCACCATTTCCTCCGAGGATCTGGTCCTGGGTGAAGCCCGTTGTCAGGACAACGGTGAAACCTATCCTATCCTTGCCAGGCATGTGCGCCTGGTCTGTAGCTCTGATCCCAGCATGAAAATCGATCCAAGAGAGGCTCCCCCGGCCTGCGCCAGCGCTCAGGTCTCCCATTTAACCTTCAATTTTGATGTGGTTTTTTCCGTCGGTACCCGCTGATCGGCACACCGGCGCCCCGGCCCCATCCCTTTCCGGGGGATGGGAATACACCTGAATACGATATTTGATGCACCTGCCTACATTTTTTGGGATTTTTTGTCGATACTGGTTTTGTGAGGCACGAAACTGTATACAAAAAGGACCCAGCCATGACCATCACAAAAATACCAATGACCGGACTGCTCTCAGCATCCCTCATGCTTTCGTTAGCCTGTGGGTCTCTCCAAAAAACGTTCACCAAAATGGACAATGACCGGCGGGATGAAGGCCAGGGTGAAGCCTGGATGCCCCGCCTAAGCCTGCAAACCTATGAATCCTGCGATGCCCTGTCCGAAGATCTCGCGGTCGTCAGCACCCAGATTCAAGCCCCTCGGGATACCATGAGATTGCCTGAGGCCGCACCGACGGCGGGCAGTGCCAGCGATGGCGCCGAAAAAGGCTCCACCGACACCATCGGCACCAACGTCCAGGAGCAGGGGGTGGATGAAACGGATCGCGTCAAGATCGGGGCGCACCATATCTTTGCCCTGAGTGGTTCTCACCTGCATGTTGTGGATCGGCAATCCCTGAAAGAATTGGGGACCATCGACCTATCGGAACTGGGGCAGG
>JAKQGS010000479.1 GCA_029556045.1 Pseudomonadota bacterium
AATCTGCAAGGTCATGGATCTGGCGGTACAAAATGGCTGCCCGGTGATCGGCCTGAACGACTCGGGGGGCGCCCGCATCCAGGAAGGGGTGGCCAGCCTGGGAGGATATGCGGACATATTTTACCGCAACGTTCAAGCCAGTGGGGTGATCCCGCAGCTTTCCGTGATCCTGGGTCCCTGCGCCGGCGGCGCGGTTTATTCACCGGCCATGACGGATTTTATTTTCATGGTGGACGCGACCAGTCACATGTTTATCACAGGTCCGGAAGTCATTAAAACCGTGACCGGTGAAGAGGTGACGTTTGAGGACCTCGGTGGCAGCCTGACCCATACCGGCACCAGTGGTGTGGCGGATCTTCGCTTGCCATCGGAAGGGGACATCCTGACCGCCGTCAAAAAATGGTTGAGTTATATCCCCTCCAACAACATGGAATCCGCTCCTCGCGCGGAATGTCCCGTCAACGATCCGTCCTATCAGGCTAAACTGCAGGCCGCCTGCAATCGCATCGGCTCGCTGGTACCTGGAAATCCCAATCACCCCTATCCCATGAGCCAGGTGATCGAAGCGGTGATGGACCCCGGCAGCTTTTTCGAAATCAAAGAAGACTACGCCCCCAATATGACCATCGGCTTTGCCCGTCTCAACGGCCATGCGGTGGGAGTGGTGGCCAATAACCCCAACCATCTGGCCGGAGTTTTGGATATCAATGGCTCCGTCAAGGGGGCGCGGTTTGTGCGCTTCTGCGATGCCTTTAACATCCCGCTGGTCACCTTTGTGGACGTGCCCGGATTTTTACCCGGTACCGACCAGGAAAAGGGCGGCATCATCCGTCATGGGGCCAAACTGCTTTATGCCTTCTGCGAGGCCACAGTACCCAAACTGACGGTGATCACCCGCAAGGCCTATGGCGGCGCTTATGATGTGATGAACTCCAAACATATCGGTGCGGATCTGAATTTGGCCTGGCCCAATGCGGAGATCGCGGTGATGGGAGCATCCGGCGCCTGCAATATTATCTTCCGCAAGGAGATCGAAGGTGCTGCGGATCCGGAGGCCAAACGCAAGGAACTGGTGGACTCCTATTCCGAAAAGTTTGCCACCCCTTATGAGGCGGCTCGCCGCGGCTACATCGACGCGGTGATCTTCCCGGAAGAAACCCGCGATATGCTGATCAAAGGCCTGCAGGCAGCCATGAGCAAACGCCGGGAAACTCCCAAACGCAAACACGGTAATATTCCGCTGTAACAGAAAGGCTCAAGCCCCATGGCCAACAAACCCCTATCCCGAGTCCTGATCGCCAATCGCGGCGAAATCGCGGTGCGCATCATCCGCTCGCTGCGGGAAGCCAATATCCAGAGTGTCGCCGTGTATTCGGAGGCCGACGCCAACAGCCTGCATCGCAAGCTGGCGGATTTTGCCATCCCCCTCAAGGGTACGACGTCTGCGGAAACCTACCTGAATATCCCGATCCTGCTGGAGGCGATTCGTTCCTCCGGCGCCGATGGGGTGCATCCCGGCTATGGCTTTTTATCGGAGAATGCGGACTTTGCCGAGCAGGTCACCAACCTTGGCGTTAAATTTATCGGCCCCTCGGCCCACGCCATGCGGCTGATGGGGGACAAGGTGAAAGCCAAACGTTTGATGATCGAACACAAGGTCCCGGTGGTACCCGGTAGCGAGGGGGGCCTACGCAACCCGGATGAATTGAAAGCGCTGTGTGACCGTATCGGTTACCCGGTGATTCTTAAAGCCTCTGCCGGTGGCGGTGGCCGCGGTATGCGGGTGGTAAACGGGGAGAAGGATATCCGGGATGCCTTTGAAGGTTGCTCGCGGGAAGCATTGTCCTATTTTGGCAACCCGGAGATTTTTGCCGAACGTTATATTCACGACCCCCGGCATATTGAAATTCAGGTGCTCTGTGACGGGCACGGCAATGGTGTGTATCTCTTTGAGCGGGACTGTTCGGTGCAGCGGCGCCATCAAAAGCTGATCGAAGAAGCCCCCTCCATGTTTCTTACCCCCGAACTTCGCCACAAAATCGGCGAAATTGCGGTGACGGCGGCACGGGCTGCCGGTTATGAAAGCGCCGGCACGGTGGAGTTTATCGCGGAATCCCCTGAGCGGATTTATTTTATGGAGATGAACACCCGCATTCAGGTGGAGCATCCAGTATCGGAAATGATCACCGGTATCGATCTCGTGGGCGAACAGATCCGGGTGGCCAATGGGGAAAAACTGAAGTTCACCCAGGACCAGATCCAGTTGCATGGTTGGGCGATTGAAGCGCGAATCAACGTGGAAGATCCCAAAGCGGGGTTTGTACCAGCCCCCGGTCGTATCACGCGCCTGCACCTGCCCTCCGGTCCCTTTGTGCGGGTGGACACCCATATCTACGAGGGGTATGAGGTCCCGGCCACTTATGATTCCATGATCGCCAAGTTGATTGTCTGGGGTCAAACCCGGGATGAAGCGATTGAACGCATGAAACGGGCCTTGTGTGAGATGGAAATCGGTGGGGTACCCACAACCGCCCGCTTTCACGAAGCGGTACTGGATCATGCGGAATTTCGTTCCGGTGATTTCAACACCGGGTTTATCGAGAAGAACCACGACAACCTGCTGGCCACCATGACAGCGGGGGATGCGGAGCGGGACGATCTCGCGGCCCTGATGGCCACCCTGCTGGTGCAGGATCAATTTGCCGGCCAAACCCTCAAAATTCAAAGCGACACCCGCGCACGCTGGCAAGAGGCCGGCCGCCGCGAAGTCATGCGTCGCTAAAGGATCGCCACCATGAAATGGATCGTGAAGCAAAAAGACCGTCAAACCAAAGTTGAAGTCCCCGACTGCATTATCGACGGCGAAGTTTTTACAGCTCGCATCAATGGCAAAGAGATGAATGCTGTGTGGTCGCGGAAGGATTCCACCCTATACCTGAATCAGGGGACCGGACCACAGGCGTCTTTGCGCCTGCGCACCTCCAAGATCAATCGTTACAAAGGGGAAAGCGAAAGTGAAGTCAGTTTTGAATTCACCGGTGCCGGCAACTCCCGTATGGCATACTTTGCTGCCAACTTGGAAATCGATGTTCCCGGTCAGTTGAATCGCTCTGCCGCGGGAGGCCATAAAAGCACAGCCCTGCGTTCCCCGATGGCGGGTAAGGTGCTCAAGGTTTTTGTGATGGAAGGCCAAACGGTGGAGAAAAACGACCCGCTGCTGATCATCGAAGCCATGAAGATGGAAAATAAGATTTTTGCCACCAGCGGCGGCACCGTCACCGATCTGAAAGCGGTGGAAGGTAAAAATGTGGGGGTTGGGGAGCCCTTGTTACAGATTAAGTGAAATTGTCCCTGATTAACGGTTTAATTGGGTTTTTGAAGACGCATTCCTCCTAACTTCGATATACGACCGACTGTTATGATTCATGGTCGCAAGGGTAGCGGCAACAGTGGCAGGGAGGGGCTCGCAGGTCGGGGCAAGGCCGGCGCGACGGGGGGACGCTTCCCACCTCACTCGCCGCGGTCACACTTGAGTGACTAAAGTTACTTTTGCAGACCGCGCCTGCGCTCCGGCGGGGCCCTTCCCCCCTGCTGCCCTTGCCCCGACCTGCGGGCCCCTCCCTGACGCTCTTTTGTTATTCTCGCGAACATAAATCACATCAAACTTCAATCGCGCCTCTCTTTCCCAGAATCTTTCTTTCGACGTTCACCCACGTACACACATCATCACAGAAAACCATCGCCCACGTTGAGGACCATCACAGGAACTCTGGCAGAAGGCGGTCACCCCCATGTAAGCACCGTCATAGGAAGCAGTGGTGTAAGTCACATTGATTCAGATGATGCACAGGACTGCGCCCGAGCCCATCGGGAAAGGGCAGCAGGGGGGAAGGGTCCCACCGGAGCGCAGACGCGGAGCAAGATATGTCTTTGGCCTCCGCAGTACGACCGCGGCGAGTGAGGTGGGAAGCGTCCCCCCGTCGCGCCGGCCTTTCCCGTTGGGCTCGACCTCAGTCCTATGCATGAGCCGACGACTTGCTACCCCGCTGGGCTCGCTCGGCCTCTGTCCCATATAGATCCTTATTTTTATTGTATTTTAATATATTTATTTATTATTATAATTTTATTATTGTTTTTATTAAATTCTATGATATCTTATATAAACCTATTTTAATAAAGGGCTCAACATGTCCATCAAAAAAAAACTTGGCCTTCTGCTGTCGGCATTGTTCTTCTGGGTATCGTTGAGTGAGCTTAGCGTCAATCGCGCAGCCGCCTCCCCTCGTTCACTGGGGGAACTCCTCTTTCCAATGGAAGATGGTGGTGTGGTTTCTGGTGGTGGCATAGTGCTCTCAGAAGATCATAGGACCAAGGTGGGCCCGGTTTATATCCTCAATCCCCGCAAACTTGCGACCTCCTGGGTGCGAGCTTCCATCATCACTTATCTTCAGTGGCTTCAGGATTATGGAATCATTGATCGTTACGGGCAAATCCTCGGCAGTGAGTCCCTCTGTTTGGCGCCAGAATCCGACAGCGACCGGTCCCCTGGTTACGAATGGCTCATGGCAAATCGCGAAACTCTGGCGTCAGCGATAGTTAAAATCGACGAATGGTTTGGCGCCGAAGTGGTGACCGCAGAGGAGTTCGACTGCCAGCCGACCGAACCTTAAATGAACATTGTTCCTTTAAATCCTTTCCCGCCTTCCAATCTCCCTTCTCCAACAAATCCGGGAGAGGGGGAACGATGGGCAACTTTTTCCCGCCGCATTTAAGGTATGATGAACCTAGGTTTATCCACCTGGTGAGGATCCGCCCCATGCATAAACTTGCACCCTATCTCGTTCTGATGATTTTATTGGTGTTACCGCTGGCAGGTACCGCCTGCTCCAGTGGCAGCATGCAGGGCTCCTCTGGCCTTGGCAACTCCGGTGGTAGCCAGCCAGTGAACGAAAAAGAAGGGACGGAGATGAAAAAGGCTCTCCTACGTTGCCACAAGACCGGTGGATCACGGGTGGTAAAAATAGAAGGCAAATTCAAGTGTTATTGACCTGAAACCCATCGGAATCCCCTGGCCCGCACCGTCAAATAGTGCCTCTAACCTGATACTTTTCTTGCCATTTTCAATGCTTTCAGTATGATCACTCCTTACGCAAATACCGCACCTATTGGTATGTGTCACCCAGCATAAGGAGAAAGACCTTGGAACGTACTCTGTCCATCATCAAGCCCGATGGCGTTAAACGCAATCTGATCGGCAAAATCGTCACAAAATTTGAATCGCAAAACCTGCGGATCGCCGCCATGGAAATGAAATGGCTGTCCCGTCGCGAAGCCGAAGGCTTTTACGCCGTGCACCGTGCCCGCCCGTTTTTCGGCGAGCTGGTGGACTTCATGTGCTCCGGTCCCGTTGTGGTCATGGTGCTGGAAGGTGAAAATGCCATCGTGCGTAACCGTGAGATCATGGGTGCCACCGATCCTGCCAAAGCTGACGCCGGCACCATCCGCAAGGAGTTTGCCCTGTCGATCGGTGAAAACACCGTGCACGGCTCCGACTC
>JAKQGS010000122.1 GCA_029556045.1 Pseudomonadota bacterium
CACCAGTATGGGTGCGGCGGTTCATCTTTTCGGCGCAGCTCATCTGAATCAGCAGCGACAGAGTGCCGATCATCACCGCGAGGCGGTTTTGCGTCTGAGGTTTCATGGTGCGGTTCTCCTCTAAAAAAACCGAAGTCGTTACGGTGTACCAGGAACGAGTTGTGCCGTTTCATTCACCCATGCAAGATACGGCGGTTTTGGCAAACAGACGTTTCATGTTGTAATCGTTGGATTTAAAATCAGCCGCATGCTCTTTGGCTGTAGTGATTTCTTCCGGCGTCGTTGGTTTGTGCAGGCAGACCCGCTCAAAAACCTTTTCGGACATACATTGGGAGAAGGCTTCCGTCTGGGTCAGCATAACACCATATTCCCTGGCACCTTTGCCTTCGGCGGCTCCCCCCCAACCCAGGGTAGCATTTTGTCCCTCTGTCCACAGGTTGATCCAGCCATCGTCGGTGGTGATGGCACCTTCTGGGAAGGTTTGCGCATTGACGCTATATTTCGCCGCAACCGTGTTCGGAGTATAAGTGACCTTGTTTTCTGCAAAGTCAAAGTAGGCAAATGCCCCGGAAAGTCCGTCCATGCCGGCGTGACAGCCGGCGCATTTGGTGCGATAGACAGCGCTATCGCCGCCGGGGCGGCGATCCACGTCGCGGCGCACGCGATAGTCGGCAATACTGGTATCTGACACCTGCTCGAGATCGCGGCATAAGTAAGTCATAAAGGTGGCGCGAAGTGCGGCCCGATTGGTGCCGGCCGTATAGAATGCCTCACCAAAACCACGAGTGGTCATGACGCCTGCTGTATCCACAATTCCGGTGATTGTGGATTGCTGCTTCTGGACCAGGTTTTCCTTGAGGTCCAGACGCTGGGTTTCCAGAGCAACATAATGATCGTTGTTTTCGACGGAATAGACGGGCACGTTGGCCAGGCCATCCTTACCGGTGTAAACAAGGTCCACCGACAACACCTGATTAAAGGGGACTTCGTCCCGGATCATACCGATGACCGTCGCAGTGTAATCATTGAGCGGTACGCGATTGGTCTGATCCTTGTTGGTCCAGGAGGCCACCCAGTTTTTCAGAGCCAGATTGTAAAAGTAGGGATTTTCCACCGCAAGCATCGCGGCTTCTTCCGCCTTACCGGCGTCGATAAGCTGTTGCATTTGCTGTAGGGTCTGGGCCGTCGCCGGCACGCCTGCGACCCGGTTATGGATACGGGCAGCCTGATCCAACGAACCCCCAAATGCCGGGGAGGACGTCGACAACATCCCGGTGCAGAGAGACATGGCCCAAAAAGGGCGGCTGAGTCTTGCTTTCATAATGGTCCTCTAGTTTGGTGATGCGACACTCAGGTACGGTGTGACTGCGATAGCCACGTCTCCTCTGTCGGCGTGAGGAGCATCGGGATTTAGAAAAAAGGAAGTCGGAAGATTTTCTATATGAAAATCAGGGGTTTTGATGGGTTATTGTCGGTGAATTTTACGTAGATCGTCAAATCAACTTTGAATATTTCCGCAGGTCATAAATTTTAGGCAGGAAATTCAGTCATTTAAAAATTTTGTTTAAAGTTTGGCATGGCGGGTTGAATTTTTTTGAAGAATCGCTCGCTTTTTAAGGTTTTGACAAGTGGTGCCTGGAGAATGGCTGCCAACTGAGCTCATATTGACAGGAGTCATCCCCTTGAAACAGGCAGGAGGTCTCCCTCAAGCGACCAACTCCAAAGCCAAAGAGGTGCGGTAATGACTTATAAAAACCCTGCTTGAAATGGCAGATGGGGCGATGAGCCAGAATTTCGTCGCTCACCAGATGAATGCGCTCAAGGATGGGCTGGATACGTAAGCAAAGGGCGTGCTGCCGAATGGCGGTAATGCTGTATTGAAACAATTTATCCGTGCCTGCCTGCAAATCATGAATCAACCAGTCGAGGAGGTCCTGGGCGTCGTTGAATGTGGCAACCTCTGATGGACTTAACTGTTGCCGCAAAACGCCGGCTGCCTGTGCTCCCATGTCGTTAAAAGAATCGTCGGGAAATCCCGCATGCTGGAGCAGATGGATAAAATCTGTCTGGATCAGAGGGCTAATATAGGGGCTCAGTTGGTGATAGGTGTGATCGCTGATACCCAGGCGGCGTAATAACTGACCGGTAAAGTGGGCTCCATGTCGCGCTGAAATAAAATGGATGACCCCGTCCATGGATCGCTTCAAAGACAGGTGGTGCTCCGGTCTCGCATAACGTTCGGGCATCCGGGTGGCACCCGGCTTTTCATTGGGATTTCGATGCAAAAACCCCTCTGGCAGATCCCCGTTCAACAGGCAATTGAGGTCGATGTCCAGATACTCAGCCAGGCGACAAAGTCCCGTGAGGGAGGGCTCCGCCAGTCCCTGGATAATGCGCTCAAGGCTGGCGGCATCCACCATCAGGACATCGGCCAGTTCGGAGGAGGGTATGGCACTTTCCGCTCCGATCCGCCGTAGCGTCACGGCCAATTTATCCTGCATGAGGTTTGGGGACATACTGCCGGCTGTCATAGCGTCAAACCTCCTTGGTTAATGGTTTCATAAGCAAGATGACTGCGTTGGCTTCGTCATTCGCTTCTCGCCGTATTGATACATACTGCCTCGTCGCTCATTCCTCACAGCCTTGTCCTCTTACTTATGAAAACAATAATAAGTGAATCGGGCTGCATGGGGATGGATCGAAGCCCGGGTTGCCCCCCGTGCCTAGGAATGGAACCATACTACACAGTTCTCCCTAGAGGGAACTAGATTTATTCCTAGTAGATATCATCATCGCTAATGATTATAGTCTGTTGTCTGCCTAATGGGACGGGCAGGCACAGGGGAATTCTATGCTGAACCGGCGATTACAGGGTAGAATGAAAGGCGAGGAACGCAAATTTTGCGGAGGGAACCGGCATGTTCAAGGTTTTTATACTTGGAATCGGGATATTACTGATCGCGGTGATCGGCCAGGCTGAACCGGGGGTCGGCTCACTGAAGAGCAAGGTTTTCTATGAGGCCGTCCGCTATGACCGTGCCTATGAGAAGCGATCGGGCAATCATGTGTCTATCAAGATATCTCCTCCTGAACGATTGGGAGCAGACCAATTTATCTATGTGGAAATTTATAACTATACCCCAAAGCCACTGGGGCTGGTGCGGTTTGATCTCACCCTCTATAACAACAACGGCTATGAATTGACCTCCAATAACATCGAGGGGGAGGATCTGGGGCCGGGGTGGAGTGCTGTGCGTAAAATCGCTGTACCTGGCAAGGGAGAATTTCCCAAGGTCTTGAATGTTCGCATCAGCCGCCTGGAGATTTTCAACGATGATGCGGTTTCCCAGGTGGTGAATACATATGTGCAGCTGGTGCGGATCAAAGGGCGTGACAAGGCTCCACCAACCGCGTACCGGCCAAATGCCGCAGGGAAGCAGCCCACAGCTAAGCCTGCTGCTCCCAAGAAGTGAAAGATGCCGGACTTCATCCTCTTTGCGATGCTCAGGGGTGGCGAGACGCCGCTCAGTGCTGCGGTTTGATTTGCAGGGGAATGACGCCGGTCATCACCATTTAGCGGGGTAATTTGATCTCGGGTTTCTCGTTATTTTGTTTATACAAAACCACGATATGGCCGATGACCTGCACCAGTTCCGCGTCGCATTTTTCTGCAATGGCATTCACAAATTCACGCAATTCCGTCTGATCGTCACAGCGCACTTTGACTTTGATCAGTTCATGGTGGGCAAGATTTCGTTCGATTTCAGAAAAAACGTTATCGGTGGCGCCTTTTTGGCCTATGATGGCGACCGGAGGCAGGGAGTGAGCCAAACCCTTGAGGTACTGACGCTGTTTACTATCTAAAGCCATGGGAGTGCCCTTTCAAGGAGCGGGGACGCAAAGGAGTCACCCCATAACAATTTCCGTTAAAAACGCCAATAGAAATCGATGTCGGTGGCGGGTAGAATCGCTTCTTCGTCGACTTTTTCACCGTCCAGGTCATTACCGCTCATGACGAGGTACTGCAGCCCGATGCCGAGGCGGAATTGAAAGTGCTCCCAGATCCACTGCTGGGCGGCGGTGATGCGAAAGGATTTGGATGTTAAATCCTCGAATTTATTGTTTTCGATGCGGCTGGATAGCAGGACTTTTTTATCGTCTCCCCGTTGAAATTCCCCGGTGACCTGAAACAAGTCCGACATCAGACCTGACAGGGATTGAACCTGGGTGGTGCGCTGGGCGTAGGTGGCCGGTCCCTCCGGAGGTTGTTCCTCCGATCCTTCCCTGGGATTTCCTTCGGAGTCGGTGGTGGCACTGGAGTTCCGTTCATCGTAATCCTGACCGGGATGTTTGCTTTCCCAGAGTTTGCGTTTGCCGGTTTCTGAAAGGTCCACATCGATCTTACCCATCGAGGTGGCCCAGTGGGTGTGGAGATTCAAGCGCGGTGATAGCTTGTTGGTCCAAGAAATGGAGGGGCGTACCAGTCGGGCATCAAGGGTGTCAAAGTGCTGTTTGGCGGAACCCCAAAGCATGGTGGAGCGGCTCAGGTAAGCCACCCGAACTCCCAAAGCCAACCCGTGACGATCGCCTTGGTGCCAGCGGTATTTAAATTTAAGGGTGGGCACCCCGATGGTGGTGGCCAGTAGATCGGTTCCAATCATAAAGTTTGCCAACGGTGCATAGTCCAGGTTGGGACCCAGCTTGAGTTCGCGGGCTTCGAGGGTGCTGGCGGTAAAATCCTCCACCAGAACCAGGCGTGAGGCTGCCGCTGTCGGTTCAGACTGGGGGAGCACTGTTGTGCGGGATGGTGCCGTGGAGTCTGGAGTTTGAGCTGTGGCGTGATTCCCGAGAGTCAGGAGAATGATGCTGCACCAAGCCTTGAGCACGGAATGACACATGGAAACTCTCTCTTTTTGGCCTTCGGCAGCAGAAAAACTTGTTTTCTAGAGCCCGAGCGGCAATATTAAACGGATTGATTAGATTATAAGTTAGCTCACTTGGGATAGAGGAGCAATATATTGCCATGAACAGCAAAAAGGACGTTATTCAACCGCGGAAACTCAAGGGGTTTCGCGACTATAATCCCCGGCAGATGGAGCTCCGTCGGCGTATCACCGAGGCGGTGTGGGACGTGGCAGCTAAGGCGGGATTTCAGGGGATTGCCACCCCGGCACTTGAGTACGCCGAGACCCTGCTGGGTGCGGGGGGCGGTGATACCGACAAGGAAGTCTATCGTTTTGTTGATCATGGGGAGCGCATGGTGGCGCTGCGTTTTGACCTGACGGTGCCGTTTGCCCGCTACGTGGCGGAAAACCAGGGAGAGCTTACTTTCCCTTTTAAAAAGGTGCAGATCGGCGATGTCTGGCGCGGGGAAAAACCACAAAAAGGACGTTACCGTGAGTTTTGTCAGGCGGATCTTGATATCGTCGGAGTCGATTCGCTGGAGGCAGATGTTGAGATTCTGCAATGCATGATGTCCGCCCTGGCGCGGGTCATTCCCGGTCCGTTTACGGTGCGTATCGGCAATCGTGCCGTCCTTTCCACACTGGTTAAAACCCTATTGCCGCAGGTTGATGCAGAGGGAGAACGACAGCTTCTGATCGCTCTCGATAAATTGCGTAAGATCGGACGGGATGCGGTATTGAA
>JAKQGS010000487.1 GCA_029556045.1 Pseudomonadota bacterium
AGCAGAAGCCGAGTAAAAGCAGAGTTTTTTCCAAACTCTTTTCAAGCTGAGAGCGTTGAGCACCAAGGGCGGCAGGCCGAGAGAGTGGGAAGGAAGAAAACATGGAAGAGGAGAGTCGGAGGATCGCGCCGCACGAGCTTCAGCCGCTCTGCTGCCAGCGATCGTCTTTCGGTTTGCCATCATCCCAAAAATGTGCGTCGTTATGAACCCACACTTGAGACCGTGAGCCGGAAAAACGAGAGGAGGCGGCATCAATTCAGGGCTGTCACGCGGTAAAATCTCTTTAGGTCGGCAGGGGTAATCTGCAGATGAACCCAGCCGTCGTCGGGATCGGGATCGTAGACCATCGAGGCATGGACCGTGAACTCAGCCAGCGGATCCGTGGCAGTGTAAACCCGATAGCAGGCTACACCGGGTACTTGTGACCATTTCAACAAGTGGCTGCCGGAATCCTGTTCCAAGACGATCTGGGCGGGAGTGGCAGGCGCGGCGAGGTCCCCGATCGTGATCAAGCGCCCAAACAAGGATCCATTGCGGGGCTGCCAGATCCCCTGGTTGGCGGGATTGACTCCATAATCTGTCAAATAGCCGGAATAGAAAATCGCGCCGTTGAAATACCACTGTGAGGGGCCCAGTTCCGAGGTCAGGGTAAAGCGGCTGCCGTGGATCCAGCCTGCATTGCGCACAAACTGGTCAGTCGTCCCGTTAAGGCGGGTGAGGTTGCTCATGTTTCCATAGTTGTAGAGGTCGCCCTGCAGATAGGCGGTAAAGGAGCCTCCGCCTGCGTTGTTGATGCTGCCGTAGTTATCCAGCCTTTGGCTGATGGACATGCTGCTGATGGCATACATGGGGCCGCCAATGGTGCCTGTGTTTACTACGCTACCGAAGGTGGAACCAGTACCCCTCACCTGCAGGCTGCCGTTGAAGGTCATGCGGTTGGCCGTTATCCCTTCCACAAAGCAATCTCCGCCGTTCATGCTGATGTAGCTGGCCGGATGGGCATCGATGACGGCGTTTTTCAGATAACCCTGGTTGAAGTCAAGCCCATATCCAGACATGCCTTCATGCATGAGCAGGTTGTTCCCCCCCAGGTCCAGATTGGCCCTGGAGAAGCTGATGTCGCACAGCAGCCGGCATTCGCCGCATCCGGCCGATGAGGTGATCGCGGTGCCATAAACAGAAGCTCCGGAAGCTGCCTGCCAGAGGTCGTGGGGCCCCGGTGCCACCAGATTCAGCAAGTTCGGATTGAAGGTCCCGTAGTTGTAAAAACCACCGCCCAAATGCACGTTCAGGGCTCCCCCGCCCCCGTCGTCGATGATGCCATGATTGTCCAGAAGATCAGTCACATACAGGTTTGCCGTGGCATACATGGGGGAAAGGAGCACCGCGTGGTTGATCAGATATCCAAACGTTGAGGTGGTCCTGATCTTCAGGTTTCCGGCGAGCTCCAGTTCATCGGCGCTGACGTTTTCCAGATAAGCGTCGGCGGTCGAGACAGGATTCGTGATGGAAGCGCCATTCCCGCCGGCTATGACCACATTTTTCAGGGTGGTGCTTGTCAGAGTGAGGTGCCGGGATTCGGAGCCCCCCAGATGCATGGTGGAACCGCCAAGGTCGGTTTCCATGCCGATGAGGCTGAGGTCGGTCATCAAGAGGATGGCGCTGCCGGCGTTTATATCGATGAAACTCGCGGGGTGGAAGCTGGTGGTGGCGCAATGGAACATCTGGTCATTGATCCCCGCCAGCACGAAGAGATTGTTGTCCACACTGCCGTTGTTGTAGACGTCGCCGTAGCAAACCAGTTCCAGATAACCCGTCACGTGCCAGGTGTGGATGCTGCCGTTGTTGGAAAGATTGCCCTGCACGGTAAGTTTGCCGCTGAGTTGGCTGTCCGAACCGTGCTGGAGCACACCGTCTGCTGTGATGCTAAGGTTTTGGCAGAAGGACCCGGCCGCCGGCCAAACCGGACCTGCGATAACCACGTCGTCGGTGGAGGACGGCACAGCGCCGCCAAGCCAGGTGTCGGGATCGTTCCAGAAACCGCCTTCCTGAGTGGATTGGATCACGTTTGCCATACATAGGGAAGTCCAGAAAAACAAAACGATCGTTGCGATAAATGCTGTTGTTTTCATAGTCTCGCCTCACTTGCGCGTGAAATTTAGGCTCATTCAGTTGATGCGTCACAATTTGTCAAGGATATTCTCAACTATTATTTATAATTAGGTATTCTGATTATGCGTTCTCACTAATTTTTTCAAATCGTATCACCATTTTTTCAAATCGGCAGTTTTATGGGTTCTCGATATCACGATTTCT
>JAKQGS010000490.1 GCA_029556045.1 Pseudomonadota bacterium
CATGGTAGCACGTTCCCCATCGATGCCTGGAGGGAAGTGACCTCCGAATTTGCTATCGATTTTAATAAACCCGGCATCAATAAATTGGAGATTATGTTTCAGGACGCCTGGGGAAAAAACAGCAAGCCCATCACCCTGGAGTCCTTCAATACCACCTTTGATGATTCCTGGCGGTTGATCCACGGTCAGGTGCGGGAGCCTCTGGTCATCAAATCGGGGGAAAAAGTCGCATTTCTGGCAATCGAGGGTAATTCAACCGTCATCACGCGGACAGGCTCATCCTCCAACCAAGGCATTCCCCATGCCGGCAGCGCCGGAGGCACTACCTCAGGAAATGCTCCCGGAATTTTGGCGGAGTCGACCGAAGAAACCAAGACTCCCATTGAAGGATCTGGAGGGCAATCATCGGACGACGACACCCAGCCGGCACTGTTTCTTCCTGAAATTCTCGGGCCGGTACGGGTTGAAGAGGGGGCCTTTCTGTCAGGATCTGCTGAGTTTAACGGACCCATCACGTTGATGGGGACAGCGACCAAGCCTATCCGCTGGAACTTGATGGATGAATATGGATATATCGGGTTCACTTATTTCAATGATCATGCGGATATTGCTCACGCGATTCTCAGCCATGGAGGTTTGATTTCACAGGGTGGAGACAGTCGGCAAACCATCAGCCTGCGCCAAAGCCGTTTGGAATCTGTGAATATAGTGACCTATGCGGACACCTCCTCGGGGGAGGTCACATGGGCTTTCGACAGCACTTCCTGGAATCGCAGTGCCCTGGCCATGCGCTGCTTTCAAAATTCCCAGCCTGACTCACCAGAAGCTCCCGGTACTGAAAATCAGATGAGCTCCAAGCATTCCCTCTCCATCAAAAACAGCATTTTGGCGGAATCCCTGTTGGAAATTCAATGCAGCAAATCCAGTTCCCTGGATGTCGTCGTTCAGCTTCATCGCAATAACATCATGGCGCCGCGGGAGGATGGCTACACTTTCTATTGGAATTCATATGGCCTGCCGGAAGGCGCCCCCCTCCCCTCGTTTCCAGACAGCAGCAAAATATCCTGGGATGCGGCGGACAATTATTTTGCGGAACCGAAGCGACTTTATGAGGGGGTTTTGGAGAACGGTTGGCCGGAAGCGGAATTAGGGGTGAATCGCACGGCGCCGCACGGGGATGTGGGAGCCCCGTAACTTGATCGACGGAAAATAGATCTACCTGATGGTGATGCACCCATCTGATGGCTGCTGCGGACATAAAGATAGCGGCAACAGTGGCAGGGAGGAGATTGCAGGTCCAGGGGGCGAGGCCGGCGCGACGGGTGGACGCTTCCCACCTCACTCGCCGCGGTCGCACTGGTGTGACAGAAGCTGCTTTGGAGACCGCGTCTGCGCTCCGGTGGGGCCCTTCCACCCTGCTGCCCTCGCCCCCTGGACCTGCAATCTCCTCCCTGACGCCCTACAGCTATTCTCACGACCGGAGTCATCGTCAGATTCCATGCTGCGTCTCGCTTCTTAAACTTGTCCTTAAGACATTCACAAAATCCAGAAACAAGATCTTTCTATGTTTCTTAACATCGTCCTTTAGACAATCATCCACCCAAGCGACCAAACTTTCATATCTACGCCGGTCAAGTCGCATTTTCGGGAGATGCACTGCGCTATGCCGATCAAGTCGTATTTTCGGGAGATGCACTGCGCTATGCCGATCAAGTCGCATTTTCAGGAGATGCACTGCGCTATGCCGATCAAGTCGCATTTTCAGGAGATGCACTGAACTGCGTTATCCCGGTCAAGTCGTATTTTCGGGAGGTGCACTGAACTGCGCCCGAGCCGAGCGGGAAAGGGCAGCAGGGTGGAAGGGTCCCACCGGAGCGCAGTCGCGGAGCAAGGTATGTCTTTGGCCTCAGTGCGACGACCGCGGCCAGTGAGGTGGGAAGCGTCCACCCGTCGCGCCGGCCTTTCCAGCTCGGCTCGGCCACAGTTCCGTAATGAAAGAAGAAGTGAGGTTGCAAACCTACACCCGGTGCGCCGACCTTTCCAGTTCGGCTCGGCCACAGACCAACGCAGTGCCCGTCAAAATCCCATATGAGACCTCTGCTTTACGCCGACTCCCGTTTTAGCCTTCTTAATTCAAAGAGTTGCAAACGGAAATCAAAAGCGTCTGCAATGATGCCTCAGCCACCTCCATTTTTTTGCACTTCTAAATAGGTTTTATCACGCTGTTTTATTTGCTCTTTAAGATTTGTTTTGCTTTTCTATTAATTCCACCCCGCCTCCACCGATAACTTCCCTGCCTAATGGCCGCCGGCCAAAGGGAGGGCAATAACCGCATTTATTGGAGGAATGATTGGATGCGTAAGATTTTTTTGATGGTGGGCCTTTTGGCCGGCTTTTCTTTGATCACAGCCTGCGGTGATTCCGCCTCGTTTGGGGAAAACACCCTACCCGGGTTTCGGGCAGCTGGGGATACCGATGCACCAGCTGGTGAAAGCGAAACCCCGAGTTCCAGCAAAAAACCACCCCTTGGCGGTCAAAGCGATGACGCCACCGATGGCGGCGGGGGCACGGATGAGCCCACGCAGCCGGGGGATGAACCATTTGATCCGGAGATGACCCCCTGCAAGGAGTGTATCGAAAAATGTGAAACCATCAGCCGCACCACCACCTGCGGGGAGAGCAAGTACAATCGGTGCATCCAGTACTGCGAAGAAAAATATGAGAACATGTGCACCGATCCGAACCTATAATTTAAATTCCTTCATGATGGCCGCCGCCACCGGATTTTGAATCCGGCGGTTGGCGGCAATCAACCAGAGTTCCTCATACACATCCGGCAATGTTCCCAGCGCCACCAATTCCCGGTCAACCAGCATTTCTTCTGCCGCTGGTTGCGCGATGGGAATCAGACCGATACCCTCGGCTCCCATCAGCTTTTGCAGGCTGGTGTCCTGCACCTCCGCCTGCAGCGCCACATGAATGTCCCGCAGTTTAAAAAAATGCTCCACATCATGCCGGAGTTTGCTGTGTTGGGACGGCAGTACAAACGGCTGATCCCGCAACGACTCCGGGAAACCGCGTTTTAGGTTGGCGAATTTTGGCGCCCCGCACACCACCACCGGCATGCGGGCAATGTTTTTGGCGTGAATACCGGTGGTGTTCCCGACCGGGGGGGCGTAATTGGAGATCACCAGATCAATGCGGTGCGCCCGCAGTTCCCGCAACAACTCGTCCCCATGCCCCTCCGAAACCGACACCACACAATCAAAGACCTCCTGCGCCTTTTGGTAAACCTTGAGGGTCAGGTGTTTAGAGACAGTATCCATCGACCCGATCTGCACCTGAATGCGGCTAGCTACATGCTGATCCCGCAGGGCGTCCACCATCTCGTCGCCGAGGCGAAAGATTTCGGTGGCGTATCCCAGGACCAACTTGCCGGCTTCCGTTAATTGCAGGCTCCGCCGCGAGCGATCAAACAGGGTAAAACCAAGGGTATCCTCAAACTGCTTGAGCTGGGTGGAAAGCGTGGGTTGTCCCAGCCGCAGCTTTTTAGCCGCCTTGGCTATGCCACCCTCCATGGCAATGGTCTTAAAATAGAGAAGGTGGTGGAAGTTAACCCAGGGTCGTTTGCCAGCCATGCGGGAGCCTTTCTTTGCTTTACACGAATCAAACAACTCCTATTTATCTGTTTTAGCAAATATTGTCGCCTCCTAATGCCAGCATGTCGTCGCTATGATTTCGCGCATTTTTCATGCGGCCCCTGATCGATGATGATATGGTGATGCCGATGCACAGACGAGGGCTTTGGTATGTACCAGATCCGCGAGCATACCGCCGATATCGGTCTTGATATCACCAGTGATTCGCTGGCAGGAGTTTTTGCCGAGGCCGCCAAAGGGTTTTATGCGATCCTTCTCGGTGAGGACAGCAATCTTCTGACACCGACCAACGCCCCCCCCATCGACCAAACATTAGCCGGGGATAATCCCGCCCACCTCCTGGTGGACTGGTTAAGCTGGTTGCTCTATCGCTATGAGGTCTTTGGACAAGTAATGGGCTGGTATCAGTTTTCGTTTCACCGTGACTCCCTCACGGTTCACAGTCGCCCTTTGCCACCGGCTGCTGCCCCTAGCGATGAAGGGATGGCCATTAAGGCGGTCACCTATCACAAACTGCAGGTGGAATCCTCCGAGGATCAGTGGCACGCCACCGTGTTTTTTGACATCTAAAGGGGGGCTTCATGATTTCGTCGATCAACAGTCAATTACAGCGAATCGATGCGGTCACCTGGAAGATCCCCCGCTCCTATAAGCACGGAATGCGGGTGGATGGCCTGATCTATGCGGACGCCTCCCTGATCGAAACCGCAGGTCAGGAGGAAGCCTTGGAACAGGTGGCCAACGTGGCCTGCCTACCCGGCATTCAAAAGGCCAGCATCGCCATGCCGGATGTCCACTGGGGGTATGGGTTTTGTATTGGTGGCGTTTGCGCCACGGATCCCCTCGAAGGGGGGGTGATTTCTCCCGGTGGCGTCGGTTACGACATCAATTGCGGGGTGCGCCTAGTCAAAACCAATCTAACCATTGCGGAGGTTCGTCCCCGCCTTAAGGATCTAGTCTCCGCCTTGTTTCGCGCGATTCCCACCGGAGCAGGACCGGAGGGGCGCTTCTACTTCAACGACCACGAGCTTGACACCATCATGAAGCATGGACCATCGTGGCTTATCCAGCATGGTTATGGGGGCCTGGCTTCGGATATCGAATACACGGAAAGCCACGGCTGCCTGGAAGGGGCCATGCCCCAGAATGTCAGCGACATCGCCAAAGAACGGGGTGCCACTCAGTGCGGCACCTTGGGGTCGGGCAATCACTTTATCGAAGTGCAGCTCGTGGACACCATTGAATCAATGGATGAAGCGAACGCCTTCGGGCTCTTCCCTGGCCAGGTTTGTATTATGATCCACTCGGGCTCAAGGGGACTGGGACACCAGGTGTGCACCGATTACCTTGCCCAGTTCCGGGATCTTCCGGAACGCTATGGCATCCACCTGCCGGATCGTCAGCTGGCCTGCGCTCCCGCTGACTCCCCCGAAGGTCGGGCTTATATCGGGGCGATGCGTGCCGCCGCTAATTTTGCCTGGGCCAACCGCCATCTGCTCATGATGCAGACCCGGCAGGTCTTTGCGGAAATCTTCCAAAAACCCTGGGAAGAATTGGGAATCAGCCTCCTCTACGACGTTGCCCATAATATTGCCAAACTCGAGACCCATCGTGTGGACGAGGTGGATAAAAGGCTTTGGGTTCACCGCAAGGGGGCCACGCGGGCCTTCCCCCCTGGACACCCGGAAATCCCGGTCGCCTATCGACCCTGGGGGCAACCGGTTCTGGTGCCGGGCTCCATGGGAGCTGCCAGTTGGGTGATGGCAGGGCAAAAGGACAGCATGGAAAAAAGCTTTGGCTCCTGCTGTCACGGGGCCGGTCGGACCATGAGCCGCACCCGCGCCATCAAAGACGCGGAGGAACGCTGCGGCGGAAAAAAACAGGAAATCGGCGCTCTGATCACCCAGGAG
>JAKQGS010000491.1 GCA_029556045.1 Pseudomonadota bacterium
CCACCATTCTGGATCAGGTGCAAACGGGGTGGGAGTGTTACGAGACGGAGATCTTTGGACCGGTGCTGTCGATCATCCGTGTGAGCTCCCTATCCGATGCGATGCGTCTGGAAAGAGAGTCCCGGTATGGCAACGCCACATCGGTTTTTACCACCAGCGGTGCAGTGGCTCAATACGTGGCCCACCATGCCAGCAATGGCATGGTGGGGATCAACATTGGCGTTCCGGTTCCCCGCGAGCCGTTTTCCTTTGGGGGCAGCAAAGACTCTAAATTTGGGCATGGTGACATCACAGGCCCATCCAGCGTCTATTTCTGGAGTCAGATCAAAAAAATCACAACCAAGTGGTCCATCGAAAAAGACCAAAATTGGATGAGTTGAAAGGGTTCACATCATGGGCGAGAAAAAATTAAACCATATTATTCTGACCTCGCACCCTTCCGAAGGTCACGAGCGCCCCCCGGAAATCACCTGGGGTGCAGCCACCGCCAAACGACGGGGACCGGTCATTGCCACCACCGGTCACAAGGATCACCGCAACGTGATCGGCACCCACAGTGGCCCATATATGGTCTATCGTGCCTTGGCGGTGGCTGCGGGCAAACTGGATCCTTACCACCGTCCGGACCTGACCAATACGGCACCCGCTGTCACGTTAGGCCCCCACGCAACCTGGAAGGATCCCCGCAAAATCGTATCGCTGGATCCCTATGGAGCGATGGTGGGAGAGGTCTTCAAAGAACACCTCGATCAGGGGTTCGATATTCGTCCGACGATCGCCATCACCCAGGCTCATATCGAAATTCCGGAGTTTAAGGAGGGTATGCGCACAGGGCGATTAAAGCCAGACGGCGAAATCCTCTTAAAGGATGGATCCATCGTGGTGACCAAAATCGCCATTGAGCCGGTTTGGTATTTGCCAGGCGTCGCTGAACGCTTTGATGTGGATGAATCAACCCTGCGCCGCTGCCTGTTCGAGCACACCGGCGGTATGTTTCCTGAATTGGTGACGCGCCCCGACCTCAACGTGCTGTTGCCACCGATAGGTGGTAATACGATCTATCTCTTTGGCAACCCCAAGTATCTCGGCCAATCCGGCAAACGTGTAACTTGCCGTGTGCATGATGAATGCAACGGTTCCGATGTCTTTGGATCCGACATCTGCACCTGTCGCCCCTACCTGACCCATGGCATCGAGATGTGCATTGAAGAAGCCCAAAACGATGGGATTGGCATCATCGTTTATAACCGCAAAGAGGGCCGTGCCCTGGGGGAAGTCACCAAGTTTTTGGTTTACAACGCCCGCAAGCGGGCGAAAGGCGGCGATACGGCGGAATCCTATTTTGAGCGCACCGAATGTGTGGCCGGGGTGCAGGACATGCGTTTTCAGGAGTTAATGCCAGACCCTCTACATTGGCTGGGGGTCACCCGGATCGATCGTTTTGTCTCCATGAGTAATATGAAATACGATGCGCTGGTGGGGGCCGGCATCAAGGTCAAGGATCGCATCAGTATTCCCGATGAACTGATCCCGGCGGATGCGTCGGTGGAGATGGAGGCCAAAAAAGCCGCCGGCTATTTCACGCCCACCAAACCCAAAAACAAGAAAGACCTGAAACAGGTCAAAGGACGTAAACTTGACTAATTCCGCTGCGCAACTCCAGCCGACCTGGTCTGCTCCGGTTCAATATCTGCTCTCACCGGAGGCGGTCCGGGAGCGTTGCCAGCAAATTTTAGCCCATGGCAAGCAGGATCGGCTTCTCCATCTGCGCCTGGATCCCACCCGCTGGGATCACTGTGTGGATTATGTCGCGGCGGAAATTAAAAACAACTATCCCAATCTGGATATCCCCTATCATAGCCGTTTCCGCCATTTCACCATCGCCGGTCAGGATCGGTGGGCGCCCTTGCAGCACAGCTGGTCCAACCTACCCCCATTGGAACGGGGACGCCGGGCCTTTGAACTGGTTATGGTGAGTGTTTTGCTTGATGCGGGGGCAGGTCCTCACTGGCGGTTTCGCGATACGGTCTCGGGAACCCTGATCGGCAGGTCCGAAGGTCTGGCCCTGGCCAGTCTGGAATTTTTTACATCAGGACTATGTGCCAACGATTCCAAGGATCCCACCGCTTTGAGTGCGACAAAACTACAGCAACTCCAAGAGGCGGATTTGGCCGGGATCATGCAGGTCAGCCCAAGCAATCCCCTGGTGGGTCTGACCGGACGGACCCGGCTTCTCAATCAGTTGGGCGAAGCGGCCGACTGCCACCCCGATATTTTTACCCGCGCCGGCATCACGCGACTGGGCCACCTTTTTGATTATCTTGTGAATCAGGCTCAAGGCCGGCAATTGCCAGCCCAGTCGGTTTTGATTGCGGTTCTCCAGGCTTTAGGGAACATCTGGCCCGGCCGCATCGTGATGGATGGCATCAATCTCGGGGATTGCTGGCGGCACCCACTGATTGAAGCGGATGACGAAAGCAAAGGCCTGATACCCTTCCACAAGCTTTCACAGTGGCTGGCTTACTCCCTGATGGAACCTCTGGAGTCTCATGGCATCAGTATCACCGGGATGGACCAGCTGACGGGCCTTGCAGAATACCGGAATGGTGGGCTGTTTGTGGATTTGGGTGTCATCACCCTCAAACGTCCCGAAGACTGGGGGCAAGCCCATGAGGGTTCGTCACCCCTGGTGGTGGAATGGCGGGCTCTCACCGTCGCGTTATTGGATGACTTGGCGGGACATATCCGCAAAAAACTCAATTTGTCCTCTGCGGCATTCCCCCTCGTGAAGCTCCTGCAGGGAGGCACATGGACCGCGGGCCGCAGGATTGCCACGCAGAAGCGTCCGGATGCCTCACCACCTCTGAGCATCATCAGCGACGGCACCCTCTTTTAACAGCGCACACCCCTAAAATGGGAAAATCGAGACGAGATCCGGCAGGGCACAGTGCCGGAGCCTATCTTTTATTTTTCGTTCCTCAGTCTCCTCAATCCATGTATGCTAAGCGACAATTCATCATCATAATTATACGGAGAGATCACCCTCTATGGCCAAAAGTGCTTCGTCTAAAATGGTTACCGTCGTCAACCATCCGTTGGTTCAACACAAACTGACCCTCATGCGGGACAAAAACACCAGCAGCAATATCTTTCGCCAACTGTTAAAAGAGATCAGCATGCTATTGGCCTATGAAGTCACCCGTGACCTCAAGGTAACCCAAACCACCATCCAAACTCCACTGGCCAAGATGAAAGCCCCGACCGTTGACTGCGAGCATCTCAATCTGATCTCCATCCTACGGGCCGGTAACGGGCTTTTGGATGGCATATTGGAGTTGATACCCACCGCCCGCGTTGGCCATATCGGCCTCTATCGAGAACCCAAATCCCTGATGCCGGTGGAGTATTATTTCAAGATTCCCCCCGAATCCCAGAAGAGCCATTTCATTCTGGTGGATCCTATGCTGGCCACCGGTCATTCAGCGGTGGCGGCCGTCAACCGCCTCAAGGAAAAGAAACCCAAGTCCATCAAGTTCATGTGCCTCCTCGGCGCCCCCGAAGGTGTGAGGGAGTTTCACAAACACCACCCAGACGTGCCGATCTTTTCCGCTGCCATCGATAAGAAGCTGAACAACCACGGTTATATCATGCCAGGGCTCGGTGATGCCGGCGATCGCATTTACGGGACGAAATAGCAGGTCTCAACCGAGACCCTTCTGCGGCGCCCCTGGGTGACAAGGCGATTGAGCCGTCATCCTGTGGCCTTGGCCGAAGGATCTCCTCACCATATGACGAGGCATTTGATCCACCTTGTCGAGATGCCCTTACGTTTGAAAACACCCCATCACGCGCCTGATTGGACTCAATGAGCAAAATAGTCTTGACTAGGTATACCTGATGGCGGTATATCCTCATCGGAGGTCACTCAATGGCTATTCAGTCATTCGCCGATAAAGAAACGGAAAAATTCTACAAAGCTGGACGGATCAGCAAAACTACTGGGTGGCAGTCTTTGGTTAAGATAGCCGCACGAAAACTTGATATTTTGGACTATGCGGTAAATTTGGATGATTTAAAGTCGCCGCCTGGTAACAAACCTGAAAAACTAAAAGGTGATTTGCGTGGTATGCATAGTATTCGCATCAATGACCAATGGCACATTGTCTTTCGCTGGACCGATGGGGGTCCTGCAGATGTGCAAATTGTTGACTACCATAAATGAGGTTTTATTATGAGAAAAAGAAGACCTACATCTCCGGGGGAAATTCTGCGTGAGGAGTTTTTGGTACCTCTTGGCATGACCCAGAAACAACTCAGTGATCACATATCAGTCGATATCAAGGTTATTAACCGAATTGTGAATGGCCGATCAGCGATTACCCCCTTGGTCGCCTTGAAACTCGCTCATGCTTTTAATACTTCGCCGAATTTTTGGCTTAACGCGCAAAATGCTGTTGACTTGTTTGAGGCGGAACAAAAGCTTAAAGCTGCTCCACGAGCGCTGATTGAAAAAACTGCATGATCTTTAACTAAAATCGCCAGGTATGGCTTTTCCCAGGATGGGATTGCACGGAGCATAGCCGGTGAAAAAACGGTTGTCAGTATTGATGCCTCTCAGTTTGATACTAGCTATATTCGTTCTATGGTCTATTTAAGTTTATGGCGGAGGTGTCAAATCCATTCAAGGCGAAAATCTGCTCACTTTTACAGACTCCAATATCGACTATGGAGCGCGATATTTAATGAGATGCTGCAATAAAAGGGGGTCAGCCAAATAGTATCCGTCAGACTCTCGATATAGCACAGCCTCATCTTCCAGCTTCTGCACGACTTTACGGATCCCACTGATTGACAACTTCGACTTGGCAATAAATTCTTTACCCGTGAATTGTTCCACATGACCACCTTCATGCGCCAATGCCACCAGCAACTGTTCTTCCGCATTAGTAAAGTGACCAATGTATTCTTCAAAAGAGCCGCTGCGACTTTGTACTAATTTCGACAATGCCCGATCAATCATAGGACGGGTAATTTCCTGTATTTTATCGCCCCCAAAATCCATAATAGAGTCCGCCAGTCGATTCATTGCTTCGGGAACTCGTCCCATCAGATCCTGTAAATACCGGGATTGCTCATTATCAATTTTAAGATTCCGATTAAAAAATCGTTCATTGGCGTATTCTGTATATTCATCGTAGGGAATAAATTGAAGTTCAATGTGGCTTCCCCAATTATAAAATGCGGCATTTGGCCTTGAAAACATTTTTGTAAGCAGGTGTTTTTTTGATCCCAAAATAACGACGGGTAAATCAGCTAAAATTGCTTCCATTTCACTGCGTATCACCTCTTCGGCCTCACTGACAAAATGGATGTCTTGAAATTCGTCAAATACCACCAAGACTGGAACACCGTGCTGTTGTATCGCTTGTAGTTCCCGAAAAATGGCTGTTATGCTTTTTACTGGAGGTCCATCCAAACCAAGGGAGAGAGCCATTTGTCCATCGGGTTCAACTTCAACCCTGGGACGTAAGCGTTTTATAAGATCCAACATTTTATTAAAAATCGTTTTGCCAGGAAAAGCATTCTGATAGGAGGCAGTAAACGCTGTGCTCAACCGGGATACAATACCGGATATGGATCGAACACCATAGAAGTCAACGTAAAGAAAAAAAACATGCTGCTGATTGCGCATCCAATCCTGTGCGACGATATTCCGGACCAATGAAGTCTTGCCAAAATTACGCCGACCATAAAGCAAGACCTTATGACTTTTTGAAATCTCATGGAAAAGGCGTTGTCGTTCTTGGCTGAAATTACAGAAGTCTCTTTCTTCAATTAATGAATCAAATCGAAACGCCTTAAAGTCATTCATGAAAACCTGCTGTTTTTATTAGTTAAATTTAGTTACATGTGCACCGATGTCATATACACTATTAGTATACATTCTAGCAGGATTTTCAACAATCCGTTCCCTGCATTCTGATAAATCGTGTTGGATTTTTTGTCCGCCGCCTATTGGTTTTTGGTAGGAAAAGATACCATCTTCGAGGGAAGCTGGCCAAGATCGACCACCTTTACGGAGACGTATTAAAGATATGAGCGAAAAATCATACCCGATTGCCATCCATGCGGCAGACGCTGCTCCTCGCACGAAGCCGTCTATATATCCCGAGCCTTTTGCCTCCATGATGACAAAACGCGTCAAACGGACTCTCGGAGATCTTTTTGGACTGACGAATTTCGGGGTGAATTTGGTGCGACTTTCACCGGGGGGTGTTTCCTCACTGCGACATGCCCATCGCACGCAGGATGAGTTTATTTATGTTTTGGAAGGTCTTCCCACCCTGCATACCGACGAGGGGAAAACTAAACTGTCTCCAGGGATGTGTGCGGGCTTTAAGGCAGCAACAGGAAACGCCCACCGTTTGATCAACGAATCCGATGCCGATGTGGTTTATTTGGAAGTGGGAGATCGCAGCCCTGACGACGAGACCAGTTATCCCGATGATGATATCAAAGCTGATTTTGTAGATAGGCAGTGGCGCTTTAGCCATAAGGATGGCCGTCCTTACTGAGGACGGCGATGCCTCAAGGCGTTGCCGCAGCAATCCGCTCCCGACACGCCGCAAAAACAGCATCCGGCGGTAAGGTGGTCATACATTTGAAATGCCCCTGCGGACAGACCTGCGGACCGTGGTCACTGCAGGGGCGACAGGATAGTTGCGGCACACCCAGGCTGACACTGTTTTGCGCCAGGGGGCCGAACCCCATCTGCGGAATAGTGGGACCAAAAAGGGCCACGGTTGGGATATTGAATGCAGACGCATAATGGATGGGAGAGCTGTCGTTGGAAAGCAACATCGTCAGGCGTGGATACAAACGACAGAGATCATCCAGACTGGTTTTTCCCGCCAAATTCCAGAAGCGTTTTTTGAGAGGCTCGGGAATGCGACTTTCCAAATCACGGGCAATCACCGCTTCATCCTGAGAGCCGATGATCACCACTCCTGCGGGAGTTTCATTCAGGATCCGCCCCACCACGTGGGCAAAACCCTCCACCGGCCACCGCTTGGTTCCCCAAACGCTTCCCGGAGCAACCCCGACGAGAGGCCCGGTAGACTTCAAAAGATCCTTTTCCCAGAAAAATCCATCAGGGTTCAGTGGTAATGGCTCTAAATGCGGCCGCACCCCCAGGATATCCTCACGGGCGACTCCCAAAGGTTCCAGCAAAAGAGCAATGCGGGACGCTTCATGCAGCAGGGCCACACGGGGCACCCGTTGCGCCGCCAAAAACCCCAGACTGGTTTCATCATAGGTGACGGTCGGGAACCCTACCATCCGCGCCAGCAGACTGGAGCGAAAACTGCGATGAACCTGCAGGGTAACCGCACCGGTGGGCTGGGGGCCGATATGCTCCACCAGTTTACTCCTCACTTCCCGTGCGGCACTCCAAAAACTCTGGTCCTTCTTATTGAATCGAATCAGTCCGTCGATATCCCGATGCCCCCGCAGGGCGATGCAACCCCCTTGCGTTGTCACCATCCACTGACGTGCGTGAGGAAACTTTTGCCGCGCCAATCGAATCGCGCCGGTGGTAAGAACAATGTCCCCCAGGAAACTGGTTTGAATCCAGATCAGGTGCTGAATGTTGTTGGACAAGGTTGGTTGTTTCATCGCGGCACTTTCCATTCCCAGATTTGCGCATCTTCCCCGTTGCGATAGTAACCCTTTCTCATTCCAGTCTGCTGAAATCCCAGGGACCGGTAGAGAGCCAACGCCGGAGCATTGGAGGGGCGCACTTCCAAAAACACCCGTTCCACGTTGCCCCATAGCCGGGCCTGTTCACAGAGGTTGGTCAACAGGGAGCGACCAAGTCCGTGGCGTCGTTGGGAGGGTGCCACATATATATAGAACAGCTCCACTGTTTCACATATGTGCCGAGCCAAAAAGTATCCAGCAATCACTCCCTGCGAATCCGCCACATATCGCAACAGAGTCCCTGCAATGCCCAGAGACAAGCGGATCTCAGATATCCCCCACCCCTCAGCTCCCGAGGATTCATCCTGCATCATGGCACGCCAGGGTATCGGTGTCTCAACCCAGGGTTCCGTCACATCATGCCACTGCAACGAAGCGGTTGAAAATGATTGATCCGAATCATTCACGGCGGTCCCCACCGGGTGACAGGGGCTTAATCACTTGCCAATGGCGCGCCCCTTCGAAAAAGCGATAGGGAATCCGCTGCTCGATTTCCACCATCCAATCCAACGGGGCCATGTCATCTTTTCCCGGCCCCCCTTTGCCGCCTCCCCCATCGATCTTCTGGCGGCTGAGTATAAAACCCTTAACCCGGAGGACCGAAGCCAATGCCTGCCTCATGCGACTGCGACTGACCCCCTTGTCCTGGATGAACCGGGACAATCCCTGATCCTGCGCAGCCCGTTTGTCCACAAACTGTTCCGCCACGTCGATCTGAGCCGGGGAAGCCTGAAAGGTATTGAGACGCTGAGCCTCCTGTTCAATCAACATGTCCCCCAGAAACTCCTCCAATCCCGCCCTCCAGTTATCGGCGGAGATCAAAACAACCGGTCCCTTGACCTCGGCCTGTAAGGAGCGCTTCATTATCAGATAAATCTCCACCTGCCGTTGCGTGAACGGTTGGGAATTCACTTCCACCACCAAACGATCCATCAGTGCAGGATTCTGCCCCCAAAGGTCAACGGATCCCAGCAAGGCCAGGATCACAACACCTCTTTGGCTCAATTGGCGAAATGTGTGGAGAAGTGGTGACACCTGGTGATCCCTTTCGTTTTTCTCTCTTCCAATGCTCATATTGTACCCCTCTTCAACACAAGCCGGTACATCCGATTAAAGGAATTTGAAGTTGACAAGAAAAAATTTTTTTATGGCATTGTTGTTCTGCCGTTTTTTTAAATGACCTGTTACACTTGCGCTTGACAAGAAATCGAATGATTGTAAATCTCTCCCTGTTCCCAAACAATTCTTGGTTCGTGAGCTTTATGGAGGAAGTATGAACAAGGCTGAATTGGTTGAAGCAATGGCTAAAGTCACCGGCTTAACAAAAGCTGACACCGAAAGATCCCTCGACGCATTTGTTGACGTCGTCAGCAAAAACATCAAAAAGAAAGAAGGCATCAAACTGGTTGGTTTTGGCACCTTTGCGGTATCCGCTCGCAAAGCCCGCGTTGGTCGCAACCCGCAGACAGGCGAAGAGATCAACATCCCGGCTCGCAAAGTTCCGGTTTTCCGCCCCGGCAAGGAGCTGAAAGAATCCGTGCGCTAAGCTGGATTCAATTGATCTGTCAGAAGCCCCGGCAACATACCGGGGCATTTTTTTGATGTCATAAATTGGCACTCCTTTTGCTTATCTTCCGGCAGAAGTCCCCTCCTGGGACACCCCATTGAATTCCTGTTGCTGTTGCGACCTGCTGCCGTGGAGTGCCGATCATGTTCAAATCCTTTGCCTTTACCCATTACCGCAACCTACTCAAGTCCATTCGTCTGGGCGCGGGCATCCTCATCTTCATCATAATTCCCATATTTTCAATGAGTTGCAGAGCACCGGAAACTTCAACGTCAACCGACGCCACCAACTGGGCGGATCATGACGTTAGCCTGGAGCAAAACAGCAATCGCTATCGTCTGGTGTTGGAAACTCAATCGCCCGTCCAGGAAATTGACAGCAATACCCCCTGGCAACTCTACGCCATTTCCGAGCGGGAGGGTCTCAAGGGGCGACGCTGGTCGGTATTTTATGTGGATCAAAGCGATCCCGATACCCGCAATCTGGCTTCCTATACCTACGGTCTCTTAGTTGAGCGTGTTGTGAATGCCCCTAATACCTTCGATGTCAGCCTGACCTTTTACCGCGACACGGTCCACAGTGATTTGACGCCGGATTTTCCCGGTCGCAGCCCCCGCCACATTTATCTGGGTCGGGCCCGGTTCAATGGAAATCAAAACCTGGCTCCCATCGATTTTGGCAGCCAGACCCCCCTGTTTTCCACCATTCGTTCTGCCGAAGACTTTGCTGGAAACGGCCAACTGGCTCTCCATTATGTGACTTCAATTGAATACGCCGCTCCCGCTCCCTTAGAGGACTGCCGTACTGATCTCGAAAATTGTGTTTCCATCGCCGTGGCCTCCGTCTGCCCACGCGGCGTGATGACCCTTGATTGCCTCCCCCAGGATTCCTTTTTTCGTTTTCAGGATGTGATCGACGAATCCGTTACAACGGAAGCGATGAAGCCCCTCGGCTCCGCACAGTTCCTGGTGGCGGAAAAAGATCTGGCAGTGGATGATATTCCCACCCTCACGTTTACGTCGCAGTCCATTGCGGTGGAGGATGATCGCAACCAGGAGCTCTGCGGGTCGCATGTCAGTTATCTGGCTACCAGTGGCATTGATGACCGCGCCAATGCCGCCTGCACCATCAAACTTGAACCCTCTCCTGAGGCCGCAGACGGTAAGCTAAGCTGTCGCATCAGTGTGGGCTTTATGAATCCCCGGGATGTCAGTGATTACGTCTGCAATGTAACGGCGGTGTTTTTAGCGGACAAAAAAGAATTTCATACCGCTCAGGTGTTATTTCAGCCTAGACTATAAATCCTGCTCCTTTGGGTACAACGATCGCCAGATCAGCCCCTGGTTTAAATTCCAAAGTCAGGGGCCAGGCTGCAAACGGCAGCAGCAAAGGCTGCCCCTGTTGACCACAAACCGCACGGCCACCTCTTCCCTTGATCTGCACCTCACCCTGCAGCACGAGAGCAGCCCCATAACCTGATTGCATGGAAAATGTATGAGCTTCGGCAGCAGATGATTTGAATCGAACCAGCTGATAATAACTATTTTCCGGGTAGATCCAGGCGGTCAGAACCGGGGAGAGTTCCTTTACCGTGGGCTTGCGACGAATCGTTGCCAGATATTCGGGACCCACCTGTCGTTCTGGATCGATGATGCGCAGAGACTCTTCGACATGGAGTTCCCGCGGTTGCCCCTGAGGATCCAGCCGCCCATGTGCATCGTAACGACGACCCCAGTCCCACAGCCGGTAGGTTTTACCGCTGAAACCCGCGCGAATCCTTTGCGGCTCCAGCAGCGTGACCCCAGCCCCAATCGCATGGGGAACACCTGGGGACAAATCAAAATAATCCCCGGGCTCCACCGGCACAAATTGCAACACGTCCCGGGCTTTATCACCATCCCTCAGAATCTGCCGCAGCTGGTTTTTGGTGATCGCGCGGGAAAATCCCAGGTAGAGCCCGGCCCCAGGCTCACGGTCTAATACCAGCCAGGATTCCGGCTTGCCGCACTCCCCGGGCTTCAGGGCAGGATCCGCATCGTCTGGATGGACCTGCAGGGACAGAGGCTCCGCCGCATTGATGAGTTTCAACAGGATCTCACAGGTGGTTGCCCCCCGTCGCACCAGCTCCGGCGATATCACCGCCGCTGGATCGCGAGCCACCAGTTCCGGAAGCGAACACTCCATCCCACTGACCAGCGAGGGAAAGGTGGGGTCACAGGAAAATTCCCAGGACTCCCCGATCATTTGCCCAGCTGCTCCCGGCACCAGATTTTTTTTGTATTTTTCACCGATCACCGCACCGGCCCATGGCGTGCGGGCCAGCGGGGTAAAACGGTCAGGGGTGAGGGCAATGGGATGATGAAATATTTCATGCACCATGGTCAAACCTCAACCCGGTGGCCAGGACATCAGACGACCACCCAATATATGAGCATGGATGTAATCCACCGTCTGCTGACCATTGCGCCCATTATTGACCACGACACGATACCCGTCCGGTTCCAGGCCCAGGTGATGCGCCGCTTTCGCCACGCCGACAAAAAAGGCCCCCACTTCGTCAGGGGAGCGATTCTTCAATCCGTCAAACCCCCGCACTTTTCGTTTAGGGATAACCAACACATGCACCGGTGCCTGCGGCGAGATATCGTGAAAGGCCAGCACATCATCGTCTTCATAAGCGATCTTGGCAGGAATCTGCCGTGCCAGGATCTTGTCAAAAATCGTTTCGTCCGCCATATCGTTCTCCTCCCTTCAGGGGGAATAAACTTCCCCAAACATCCGCCGCTCCACCAGCTCAATCAGAGTGTGGATGACCTTGATATGCAGCTCCTGCACCCGATCCGCAAATCGCCCCCCGGGGGTGCATATCTCGATATGGGCCAGCTGCCCGACAGGGCTTCCCGGCTTGCCGGTCAGGGCGATCACCGTCATTTGGCGTTGGCGAGCCGCTTCGATCGCTTTGATCACATTGGGGCTTTTGCCGCTGGTGCTGATCCCCAGCAATACGTCACCCGGTTTGCCATGGGCTTCCACAAAACGGGAAAACACCGCGTCAAAGCCAAAATCGTTGCCTGTGCATGTTAAATGGGCACCATCGCTGATGGCCAGGGCTGGTAATCCGGGGCGATCCTTGCGAAACCGCCCGGTCAGTTCTTCGGCAAAATGCATGGCATCACACATGGATCCGCCATTGCCGCAGCTATAGACCTTCCCTCCGGCTTTAAAGGAAAGAGCCAATACCTCGCCGGCCTTGACGATTTTTCGTAGGGTTTCCTCATCCCCCTGCAAACGCTCCAGGGCTTCCTGCGCCTCCCGGAAAGCAGCCTTTACGTGCTCCAACATGCTCGATCCTCTTTAGTATTTGACGGCCCCGCCCGGAAGCCGTAAAAACCCCTTTTTATGATTTTCCGATGATGCCATAGATGGTATCAATTAAAAATGAATATTCCCCGTCACGGTTGGCAAGAGGAGATCCTGACCCCATGTCTTATGAAAAATTTCTGGTCGACAATCCAACCTGTTCCCGGCGCTTTCATTTGACGTTTGATTCCGAGGCACCCAAACAAAACACCGTCCAGATCGCCTGCCCCTTTTGCAATGTCGTGATTTTTGATGCCAAAGACCATCCGGAGGTCCACATGATCCGACAGGAAAACCTGACCCAGACCCAGGAACTTTCCGACCGCATCGTGCGGGATTGCAGGTTTGAGGATACCTTCGGTAAACAGACCATCAAGCCCCATACCACGGATGGCTGCTGCCCCTAACCCTGATGGATGGAGTTGCGACGCCATGGTCCTAGCCCCCCACATTGCGGTTGTGGACCCTGCGGTTCGGATCCCGGAGTTGGATAGTTATAATAACATTGCCCGCCGTTCTACCATTAAGACCACCTATCATCTGCCGGCCATGTTTGGCATGGAAAGCCTCGTGGACGCAGGAACTCCAGCGGCCATTATCATCATGGGCAGCGGTGCGTCCGTTTACGACGAGCAACCCTGGCAACAACCTTTTAACGACTGGCTTAAACCCCTGATGGATCGAGGCATCCCCACACTTGGTCTTTGTTATGGTCACCAACTGATCGCCCATTTGTATGGTGGCAAAGTGGGTTATGTGTTTCCCGATCAGACCAAACTCAAGGGGTTCCGCGAAGTATCCCTGTACAGCAACCGTTTTTGGAGCGCTGAGGAAACTGGGCCGTTGGTGGTTTCTCATCGAGAAAGCGTCACCACGACCCCGCCGCAGTTTCAGATCGCCGCATCGAGCCCCCTGATTCCATCCGATGGTTTGGCGCATGAAACCTTGCCCATCTGGTCATTTCAAACCCATCCGGAAGCGACCGCCGCATTTCTACGTCACGGTGACATTCCATGGTCGGGCAATCCTGCGGACTTTACCTTCGGTCACCGCATCCTTCAGGCCTTCCTTGATTATGTTAAGAAGGCGTCTTAGCCCTCCCCTTTGCGACAAAATACTGAGACATCCTTCCCGACGTCTCGACGCGTCTAGGCAAAAAACACCCAGCCCAAAAATTTATTGTCAATAATTTAAGCCTATTACAACATAACTTCACCCCCTCTGCTAAATAATTCGCCACTGGCGTCGAAAGGTTGGTCATGAATCGCATGATGCGATTTGAGATATTACGACAGGAGGTCAAATTTTATGGGACTCAGGATTAGAACCAACACTGCATCTTTGAATGCTCAGCGGAGACTAGAGCTCTCCACAAACGAGGTCAAGGAGTCGAGCGCCAAGCTGGCTTCCGGATCCCGGATCAACAAATCCGCTGACGACGCTGCCGGCCTTGCCATCTCGGAAAACCTGCGCGCCGACATCCGCTCCTTGAACCAAAACAAACGCAATGCCAATGACGGTATTTCGTTGGTACAAACGGCGGAAGGTGGACTGGTGGAAACCAACAATATGTTGATCCGCCTGCGCGAGTTAGCCATCCAGGCTGCCAGTGACACCGTTGGCGAAAAAGAACGCCAATACACCGACCGGGAATTTCTCGCCCTGAAAGACGAGATCGACCGGATCGCCAATTCCACCGAATTCA
>JAKQGS010000492.1 GCA_029556045.1 Pseudomonadota bacterium
TTTGCTTTGTCCGCTCCGAGGCCCGCTCTGCCCGACGCATAGGATCTTTTTTCGCGGCGATAAATTCCAGCGCCTTTAGAATCGCGTCCTTTTCTCCCAGATTTTCGCCCCGGGACGATAAAATGTCCTGGACCCGGGCCAATAAGGCCAGTTCATCCTCATTGAGCTCTAAAGTGATCGTCAAGGTCGGCTTGACCTCCCGCACAGATCCATCATCGTTGATGGTTGAAAGAAAAAGAGCCACCTCTCGTTTGCTTTTGCCACGAATCCCTTCCTCGATCATCCGGGCATTGGCTTCCGTCAACTTGGGGGCCACCATCGCAAGCTGGGCGATGTATGTTTCGCCCCGGCGCAGCATCTCGTCAAAGCGGGGGAACCGGCGGATCACACGACAGGCCTGCCATCTCTTATAGTACATGTCTTTTGACAATCCGAGACGCCGCAGGTATTCCGGCTCCGTCAGACAAAGATTAACAGGAGCATTGCGTTCCTTCAACTGTCCCACCAATAGGATGCTCTCATAGGCGATTTCTTTTTCGCGGCGAATCAAATCACAAGCTTTGGCGAATGTTTCTCTCAATGTAACACGGACATCATGCATGATTTTCTTCCTCTCTTTAGTTACGAAAAGACCATAGCACGAGTTTCAAAAATCGATTTTTCGCAAAACCGTCTTCTTCTTCTTCTTTTTTCGCGTTACAAGCCGGCAAACCCGCCCTTCCAGGGTTTTTGAGCCGTCGGCTGACAGAAAATCATGACCGAATGCAAGTTTGGACGTTCAAGACGCAATGGCATGACCCAAAATCACGTCAAGAAAATATTCTTGTTTTCTCGATTATTTTGTGAGGACTTGCTTATCCCTGATCGACGCTTTAGTGGTCAGATGTGAGTTGGGATCTAGAAGATTAGGCACTTGTTGATTTGGCGGAAGACTCAATATTTGATTGTCCTCTAAAAAACTATGCTCCCATGACTGCGTCTGACGCCGACTGGGGACTATCAAGCGGACCCGGTGCTCGCGGCCAGCCATCGGTTCGACTGCGCGATAGCTCTCTGATCGTCCACACATTTAGCAGAAGACCCAAATTTTTTATCGACGCCACTAAACCAAACGCAGGTGGTTGTTGCCTGTTGCCGGAGCCGAGGTCTTGGCAACCGGATCAGCGGGTTTGCTTTTTTCCTGCATCAAGCGACTGATGGTATCCCGTACCTGAATCATAAACACTTCATGTTCAGTCAGAGCCTGTTGAATGGTTTCTTCGCCAAAGATAGTGCGGGCTTCCTTCATCATAAACTCAGCAAAGACGACCTGCTCCAGTACGGCTGTGCGCAGGCGATCCTCGAATGCGGCCATACCCAGACCTTCTCGCTCCAGCGTTTGAGTCAGATCGTCGTTACGGACGAGACGCCAGAACAAATCCCCTTTGACCCGGTAGCTCCACCGGATTTTCTCGTCCTTTTGCCAGCGTAATTCGATCTGCCGGATTTGATCGGCGGCCGGCAATAACCAATAGAATTGGCGATCGAAGGTGTAACGATCCAGGAATTCCAATAGCTGTTCCATTCCAGGCTCTCCGCGTCGGTTCAACATCGCGCACGCTTATGCAAATCATGAACCATTCCTTCCTTATAGATTAAGTCAAATATTCCGGAAGCTTTGATTGGCTTTCCCCTGATGGATCGTTGGGATTCTGGTCATTTCTGTCAATCCGGATGACGGCAAGCCTCTGTTTGTGACCGACGGTAAGATTTGACGTGCAGAAAAGGGGCGAAAATTCGGACTTTGGTTGGGTGGCAACCGGCGGATTCAAAAGGAAAAAAAATGAATTTTTGGGGTGCTTTAAGGAAGACTTCCTTAGTACCGATACCATCGGATGTGTGTTGAAACTGGGGAATGCTGTGTACCTAAAACTTCGCCAACTTACCCTGCTTACCGCATCCTGCGCATTGATCAGCTGCGGGTTAAAGTCCAGTGACAAAAGTAAAACGAACGAAGGTGTTCCGCAGGTTGAAGCCGAACCTCTACCGGAAGCGGTCGATCTGCCTCCCGATGTTGAGAGTGGGGGGGGAGATAATACACTGCCACTGGATCCACTATGGTCCACCCGGGAACAACGGGATTCGCAGATTGAGCCCCCAGGAACGCCACTGATCAATATTCGTCCCGATGCGCCGCTGCTGCAAAACTTTCCCATCCCGCAATCAATCGATCCCAGGGGACTGCTTCCTTCCGGGTCCTACCAAGCTGGAGGCGGTAGACTGGATCCATTAGCTTACGGTGGTCGTATTGTGGTGCCGTCGGATGGCCGTGCCCAATCCCATCCTGCATGCCTGCGGGCCATACCTGCGCCCGGTAAACGGGATAATGCCTCCATCACAGTGGATGGTGAACTCGCGGAATGGTTGCCGCAGGATGTCATTGGCATCGATCGGGCCGGCGATGGTGCGGATAAAAAAGGCGGCCTCGATGTGCGGGAATTATATTTCGCCTCCCAGGGGAGCCGCTCATTTGTCGGGGTACGACTGGAAGATCGTTGGGATGAAAGCAACACCAGTGACGTCGTTTTTATATCCTTCCGGGAATTGCTGCTTTCTCAGACGACCGCCGCAGTACCCGATGTCGCTGGATCAGCCCTTTTGTCATTCGAAGTCAGAGGCAGCAAACTCTATCAGAACTACCAGGGTCAGCGGACCGTGGTGGCACAAAACGGTGATGCTCCCGGCGACTTCGGTCTGGTGATCAAAGCCAATGTTTTGGAACTTAATTTTCCCAACGGAGTGCCAGCTGCCATGCTGACGACCGGACGGGATATGGTGTTGGATGTCTCCTCACAATCCGCTGGAAATTTTCCCGAGGTGGATTCATTCGGTCCCCACGTGATGGGATTGCAGGACGACTATGCCTGTCTGGTGCCCATGCCCGATGCGCAAGGGCGCTTGGATCATTTCAAAATGATGGTGATGCGTCGCGAAAATGATGTGGATCCGGGTGTCGCCGAGGTGATTTACCGGGCCATGATTGTAGCCGCACCGGCGGTGGAATATGTGGCGGGCGATCATCTGGATGCGGGCGACACCGTCAGCATCACGGTGGTGAAGGATATGGGGGCCGCTGGGCTCTACCTGACTCTCGGGGGGATGTACTTTGAGGATGGGATCCTGAACCTTTTTGGTGAAAAGACTCAACCGCTGAAGGCGTTTTTTGTGGCGGCCCATGAATACGCCCACGGCCTCAATACCGGGGATTATGCCCTGCCCAATCTCTGGATGAACGAAGGTCATAGCGACTGGATCGCTCATAAAGCCCTGCGGTCATACTACGGGAATAGTGTGGAGCTCTTTGAGGTCAACTACGATGCCGCCAGTTTTAAGCGGGAGGAGGATGCAGCCGGTGGATCTCCCATGATCCTGGGGGATGCGACCTGGGGCCAGGCACCTTATAGCGGGTTATTCTATTATCGAAAATCCTCCAGCTTTTTTGAGATGCTTTCCGATAGGGTCAATTATGCGGATTGGCGGGATAACCAGCTGGGGCTTTACGCGCGGGCCGGCATTTTAATGGCGGATACCCTGGACTTCCTCAAGCGGTTTTTGGGTCTTGCCACCTATATGGGAAGCGCTGGTGACAACCTTGGGGCCGGGTGGGTTGCCAGCGGCACCTATGCCCAGTCGATTTTTCCCCGCACCCGCCTGGATGACAGCGACGATGATGGCTTGATGGACTTTTGGGAAGACCGCATCGGCACCGACAAGTTGATGGGGGATAGCGATGGGGATGGTTATTCGGATGCGGTGGAAACCATGGTGCAGCGGAATCCCAAAACTGCGGAAGCGGTGTCTGCCCTGGTTCCGGATAACAATTTGACGGATTGGGAGACGGTAGCCTCCGGCGCATTGCAAGACGCACTGGACACTCCCTCGTCTTCGGCAGATTGTAGTTCGTTTGGGAATATCAAGCGCTATGGTGTTGCTTTCGGCAGCCACTGGTTATTAAGTGCCGTGGAAATGGAGTCAGCGACCAATACCGATGAGCGGCTTACAATCGTGGTCTTTATGAAAAACACGAATAACGTGGTACGACAATTGATCGTGCAGGGTGGTAAGTCATGGTTTGTGGCGCGGGAGCCATCGGGTGCCCTGATTCGACCCGTACCTCTGACGATCCCATTCCGGGGTTCGTCGTTGGAAATGGCCGTCAACGATAGCTGGTTGCAATGGACTCCTGGAGAAGAGAGCACAATACAGGTGCGTATAGCCACTTATTTTTATAATGGTACCGGTGATGACCTTTGCGAGGTCACCCCGTACTTCAATCCCACCCTGCTGGATCCCTAAAGCCAAAAAACGTAACCCGTGCTACAGTCTGAAAAATGGTGATCCCGATGCTGCACGCAGGAGCATTTTCCCATGAGCGATTTTCTTTTAAGTCACGAGCTCTCCATCCGGGTTTGGGTTTTTCTCGGTATTTTTCTTCCCGTTGTGGTGGGGGAGATTCTGCGCCCCCGACGACCACTCACGGTGAATAAGCGGGAGCGGTGGTTCGCCAATCTTGGGATCTTTGCTCTCAGTACCGCGGCGGTGCGGTTGATCTATCCGGTGTCCGCCGTTGGATTTGCCCTGCTCTGTGAGCAAAAAGGGTGGGGCTTATTGAACCATTGGGATATCCCACTGGGAATCCGCATTGGGATAGGGGCGATTTTTCTGGATGGGGCCATCTACGCGCAGCATGTGGCGTTCCATCTCGTACCCACCCTCTGGCGGATTCACCGTATGCACCATGCAGATCTGGATTTTGACGTTACCACCGGCAACCGCTTTCATCCGATTGAGATCCTCATGTCGATGGGGATCAAGTTGGGGGTGATTGCCCTATTGGGAGCGCCGGCAGCGGCGGTGATGATCTTTGAGATCCTTTTGAATGGCACCGCCATGTTTAATCACAGCAATATCAAATTGCCGCTGGGGCTGGATCAGGTGCTGCGGCGTCTGATCGTGACGCCGGATATGCACCGGGTCCATCATTCGATCATTGAGCGGGAGACCAACAGCAACTATGGTTTTTGTTTGGCCATCTGGGATCGCCTGTTTCGCACCTATATTCCGCAACCACAGGCGGGGCATGAGGCGATGACCATCGGTCTTGAATCCTATCGTCGACCGGAGGAGGTGACTTTTCGTCGGATGCTGGCCATGCCGTTTTTCTCCCTTCGGTCTTGAATTTTTTCCACGGTGGCAGGGAGGATATGGCAGGCCCGGGGGTGAGGCCGGCGCGACGGGCGGACGCTTCCCACCTCACTGGGCGCGGTCGCACATGTGGGACAGAAGTTGCTGTTGGAGACCGCGCCTGCGCTCCGGTGGGGCCCTTCCGCCCTGCTGCCCTCGCCCCCGGACCTGCCATATCCTCCCTGACGCCCTGCAGCTAATCTCTCAAACATGCATAGTGTCCGATCCCATGCAGCGGACTGTCTCCAAGAACCATCTCTGACACTGTTCAGTTTTTCCAGCGACCCTCGCTTGCGCCAGATTCTATTGATCGTACTATTTCCAGGAATTGACCGATAAACCATCTCCTGCCGAAATGGGAGGCGGGTGTTACGAACCATTGCATAAGGTGGTTCTGATCTGTTTAGAAGAAGCACAGGGCTGCGCCCGAGCCCTACCGGAAAGGGCAGCAGGGGGGAAGGGCCCCACCGGAGCGCTGACGCGGTGCAAGATTTTTCTTTGGTCTCTGAGTAACGACCGCGGCGAGTGAGGTGGGAAGCGTCCGCCCGTCGCGCCGGCCTTTCCGATTGGGCTCGATCACAGTCCCAGACCATGTATGTGCGAAATTTCTATACTATTTTAATAATATAATTATAGAAACAATAATATTGTTGATGTAAATTATATAATATGTTAAAAATTTATTGCATATTTTAACCCAGTGTCCCCCTGTCGATTGAAGGAGGCCCCCTCGTGAGCGTTTACCAGCGGGTTTTATTGACAAATATTGCGGTTACTGCAGGGTTGTTTTTCAGTTTCGGCTGCAACCGGTCTCAATCGAAACCCTCTCCCACCATCGTGGTGGTTCAGGGGGCGGAAGTGCCCCGTCCCACCCAGGGTGGACAGGTGGTGGTGTCCGGCCCCATGCCCACATTGGACGACCTCAAGGGCGAAGAGTTTATCATTCCCGGAACCCAAACCATCGTGCCGGTGATGAAGGTTGGCGGTGTCCCCTATGTCCCGGTGGATGGTCTATTGACCAACGGCAGTTTTGCCGCCATTCAGGGGGCCGCTGTTATGGCCTCTCTTGGTCCTGAGCAAAAGCGTGCGGTCATGCAGCATGAGGTGGATGCCACCCTCAAGGTTCTGCGGGAAAAGGCCATGGTCATGGGGGCTGCAAGCGAGCCGGAGGTGGGGTATTTTTCCGCTTGGATTCCCGCCGCTCAATTGAACGATGGCATGAGTAAAGTCAATGGACTGTTGCCGCAGCATGTGGTGATGAACCTGCGAGGTTATAACCGGATTGCTATCGAGGGTCTGAAAACCCAGGGTCATATAGCCCCAGCCAAAAATCCAGGGGATGGACGCTCCGACAGCGAGGGGTTTTCTGGTTTGGAGCGGATGGGAGTTCCGGAATTTCTGGAGAAGGTGAGCGCCGACTTGGGGCAGATTCCGGATGGTTCCAGTGTCAAGGTTGGCATCACAGACACCGGCATCACCTATGCACACCCTGCTTTTACGGATGCCAAAGGCATCAGCCGCATCCAGTATATGAAGGATTTTACCGGCGAAGGGCGCCTATATTTTGACCCGGCTGCGCGTTTTGACGTGACGATACCGGCGCAGGCCGACCAAGCCGAAACTCTACGGGTGAACGCGCAGGTGATCGTATCGCCTGTCACGGCTGTGACCCCACCTCAGGCCGGGGTTTACACCGAATTGAAAGACGCGGCACTGTTGGTCGGTCCAGAACTCCGGGCGATTCTGACAACCCCCGGTAACGGGGCTCGTCTTGCAGCATTTCGTGAGCTGGCGTTTGCTGAGCGCGGCAGCCCGGAAAATGGCATTGATCTCAATCATAATCAAAAAACCGACGACACGCTTTACGCTTTGATGGTTCCGGGCCAGAAGGGTGCCGTGGATCAGGTCTATTTTTCGATGGTACCGGACAGTCTGGATTTTCGCTTCAGCAAACCCCTGCGGGATTTTAACTCCACCGGCGATACCATCGAAGTTTTTGCGGAACGCTGGGGCCTCGCCATCGGGCAGGAAAAGCTGCCAGGCAGCGCCGACACAGCAGAACCCGCCCGCACGGCCTCCATCGTGGGCTTTGATCCCGGCGATCATGGCACCCATGTGGCCGGCATCATAGGTGCCCGCAAGACCATAGCCAACGATGACGACAAGACACTGGCCCGTGGTGCAGCACCCGGTGCGCAGTTGATGATGAATCGTGTATGTTCTCAAAGCCGGGGATGTTATTCCGCCCAGGCGATTGTGGATCTTGCCAAAAGCGGTGCCCAGATCATCAATATGTCCCTTGGGGGATTGCAGTTAACCAGCGATGGTTACGACGTACAATCGATTCTGGTGGATCGTTTGACCTCGGTTTACAACGTGCTTTTTATCATCTCCGCCGGCAATAGTGGGCCTATCATGCAAACTGTGGGTGATCCTTCGACGGCGCGGCTAGCGCTGTCGGTGGGAGCCACCGGAACCCGTTCCATGATCACCCGGCAATATCAGTGGGAAAGCTCCGGCAAACCGGATCGGGCCCAGGAGACCGATGTTGAAACGGACTTCGTTATGGACTTCAGCAGCCGCGGTCCAACCGCTGCCGGCGGTTTTAAGCCCAATATCACGGCGCCCGGTACTGAACTCAGCGCGCAGCCCTTTAATAACAATATTGGTTTGAACGTCATGGCGGGAACCTCCATGGCATCCCCCTCCGCAGCCGGAGCCGCAGCCCTGTTGCTGGACGCCATTCATCGGCATAATGCCAAAGCATCCCCGCAGCGACAGATGCCCACCGACGCTTTAACGCTGGCGCGTATCATCCAATCCAGCGCCCGACCCTTTGACGTCAATACTTACGATCCAGAGTCTGGTGAAATCCGTCAGGGCCAATACACCTGGATCGATCAGGGCAATGGCATGATCAACCTGCCACAGGCCTGGAAAATGCTCCAACACCTGGCAGCGAATCCCATTGCTCCGTCCATCACCGCTCCCGATGACAAGGGCGTTGAACAACCGGTGGTTCTCGACTATGAGGTGCGCACCCGTTTTGTGAACCGGCATAAGATCGCCTATGATGGCAGCGTGACGGCGAATGATCGGGATATTGAAGGATTGGATACCAATTTGACACAAGAGGCCGTGGATCTCAAATACGGTCGTGGTCTGTGGATCGACTATAACGGCACGCGGGCCATCTATAGCGCCCGTATCAATCGTTCTCTACCATTTTCCCTAAGCAAACGAGCCGATGCCAGAGAATTGACCCGCCGTTTGGAATCAACGGTCGATAAATTCAAAATTGTCACCGTTATCCACGGTTCATCGGTGCCGTGGCTAAAAGCAGGAACCCTGTTGTCACAGGACTGCAGCCAATCACAGGTGACTCCCTACCATACTGTTGTTGGGCCCGGAGTTAACCAAGCCAGTATTCTGCTGGCGTGTGTTGATCGCACTCAGGTCAGCAAACTACCCCCTGGAGATCATGGCGCGTTGATTTACGGTTACCGCGTGGATGAGCGCGATAATGTTGAGGCTCATGCTTCCTTTATCGTGCCGGTATATCTGACGGTGCCCCATTTCGACATTAAAAAAGTAGTCTCTGTTGGCAGGGACGGTTCGTCCACCGTCCTGCCCGGTTATGAACTCAAGGGAGTGGTCCCTGCCTACGGTGTTCGCCGCAATTACATTGAGGTCCCTGCGGGAGTCGTGCTCATGAACATTCGGGTGGAATTGCCTCCGGCCGTGATTGTTGACGGCATGCGGCAGAACTGCGGAGGTGCTGCCCTCAGCATCAGCCGTGGCGGGCCGCTGGATCTGCCAGAAGACTCACCGAGTGTGTCCACCTGCAATCCTGTGGGAGAGGATATCAATAGTATGCCGACGGGAATGATTTCAGAAAGCAATCCCACACCCGGAGTATGGGAGGTTCATGTGGGAGGGCATTGGGCCTTTCGCGGATCTGCCTATACCCTGAAGGTGGACTTTGTACAGGTTGAGGCCTCACGCAGTGAGATCACGGGGACCGCATCCGCACTGTCGGGTGATCTGGAACTGACCCTGCGGCGTTCGCTGGATCTTTTGCCGGTTGCGGAAAAAAGCGAGCTTGTTCTGGAGTGGTTGACCAGCCAACGGACTGTTGCATCCGTCGGCCATAAGGCCACCATCGCGCTGACGGATTCCGCCAAGTTATCGACCTTTCAGTACCCTTCAACCATCATGGAGGTCAAGGTTGAAACATTTCACACGGATCGTACCATCGATGTTGACCTTAAAATCATGGAATGTGCCGACGCCACAGTCAGTTCCCCATGCCAGGAAGTTGCCTCTAGCGCCGGGCCGGACAGCTATGAATCGGCAAAGTTTATACCACGCTCCGACCGTGTTTACCGTTACGAGGTTGAAGGTTTTGATACCAAGGGCGTGCCTGCAGCAATTTTTTACACGATCAGTGAGCGATATGCTGCGGAATCCACTGGGGTGACCATCGATGCTCTGAGCGATAACAGCTACAAAGTTAGTTACGCGATGGGTACGGATCAGAGCCGAATTCTCCAGCTGCCTCGTTTTATAAGCGGTCAGGCGGTGGCTGAGGGTCAACTCATCGTAAAAACCGCTACTCTAGAGACGGTGGCACGCATACCTGTGCGGATTTTCGGCACAGATGCTGCGATGCTGCTGGACAAGGCTTTGACGGATATCACCACGCATCCATCACCATAACGTCATAACCGTGACAAAATCCCTGGCGTCAAAAATCTGACGCCGGGGTTAGTTTTGCCTAAGATTCCTCAATCCCTGCTCGGTTCAGCAGTCGAGGTAGGACAATTTTGCCCGGGGCTGTTCCAAGTCCGTCAATCCTTTGTAAAATTGAGTTAAGCCGATCTCGATCCCCTGAAGGTCAGACCTGATGTCTGGGTCAAGATGGCTTCGAGACAGGATTTCATCGGTAACAGTCCATTCTGCGAGGTGACCGTGGCCACCAACAAATACTCAGGTGCACAAAAAGCAGCGATTCTGCTCCTGTCGTTTGGAGAAGAGATTTCCGCCGAGATCTTTAAGAACATGACGGAATTCGAGATCAAACGGATCGGTACCGCCATGAGCCGCCTGGGCCGCCTGGAGCAGGATATTGTGGATGAAGTGATGATGGAGTTCTACCAGATCCTGCAGCAGAACCGGAAGTTTTTCTATGGTGGCAACGACTTCACCAAGAAAGTGATCGGCAATGCCTTCAAAGGTGGCGAGGCCGATGAGTTGATCGAGCAACTGGCCCTGGGATCTGCCGCCAACCTTGATGCCCTGGAATTGATTGATCCGCGAACACTGTGCAACTTTATCCGCAACGAACACCCGCAGACCATCGCTCTGATCCTGGCGCACCTTGAACCGGCAAAATGCGGGGAGGTGCTCAAACTACTGCCAGAAGCCCTGCACATGGAGATCATTCTGCGCATCGCCAACCTTGATGCGGTGGCACCAGAGATTATCGACGAAATCGATGATGTTCTGCGCAACGAAATTCAGGCGATGGGTTCTATTTCCTCGCAGAAGATCGGGGGCGTGGAGCCGATTGCAGAGATGCTTAACCTTATGGACAAAGCGACAGAAGAGCAGATACTGGATAACCTGGAGGAACGGGATCCAGACCTTGCGGAGCAGATCCGTCAATTGATGTTTGTTTTTGACGACCTGGCGAAGGTCGACGATAAGGGTATTCAGGAGCT
>JAKQGS010000496.1 GCA_029556045.1 Pseudomonadota bacterium
CCTGCAAGGGGACCAGGGGAATCCCAGGCTGGGAATTTTGCGCTGGCCCCTGCTTCTTCTGCCCAGCTTTCGCCAGCAGTATCGGGTGGCGAGCGGCCTTCGTAAAAAACTGCGGGCACTGGAAATCCCCGCTGAGTTAAAGCCTCTGGACGAGGGAACCGGCATTTTGCTGATGCCGCGCAGCGGGCATTGGGATGTTTATGGCCTTTTACAAGGGATACCTGTGCAGATGGAACCGGTGAAGGGGGATGCCGAGGAAACGCTGAATGATCCGTCATTGCGTCAGGCATGGCGCGGAACGCTGCAGAGGGAGCTCGCGCAGCAGGGAACTCTCCTGGTGTCGGCGCGGGAGGCTAATCTTTTAAATTGCGTATTCTGGTGGCTGACCTTTGGGCTGCGCCGCAACGGTGGGCGCTTTATTCCTCTCGCCGAAATCTGATCTTCAGAACCAAAAAAAATCCCCTGGCAATAACCAGGGGATTTTCGTTTTGACAGAAACGAAGGATTTATTTGCCACCAAAGTAGGATTTCAAACCCGCCTGGGTCGGTTTCATGGTTTTTTCGCCTTTTTTCCAGTTGGCAGGGCAAACTTCACCGTTCTCTTCGTGGAACTGCAGAGCTTCCACAAGGCGGATCAATTCATCAACGTTACGGCCCAGCGGCAGGTCGTTGATGGTCTGTTGGCGTACTGTGCCTTCTTTGTCGATGAGGAAAGCGCCGCGCAGGGCCACGCCAGAAGGAAGAAGAACGTCATAATCGCGGGCAATGGTTTTGGTTACGTCCGCCATGATGGGGTACTTCACGCCTTCGATGCCGCCATCGGCTTTTGGGGTCTTTAACCAGGCAAGATGAGAAAATTGGCTATCGATGGAACAGCCGATAACTTCGGTGTTCAACTTTTTAAAGGCTTCCACTTTTTCCTGAAACGCATGCAGTTCGGTCGGGCATACGAACGTAAAGTCGAGGGGATAGAAAAAGAGCATAACGTTTTTGCCCTTGTAGTCGCTCAGTTTGATTTCCTTGAAGTCGCCGTTGACGACTGCCGTGGCGCAAAATTCCGGTGCCTTTTTACCAACCAATACTGCCATGGAATTCTCCTCTCCGCTTGGGATGTCTTGTGAATCTATGCCCCTCCCGCAAGACGGGCATAGTATGGAAACATAGTTGAGCAGGTCTGTCAATATTTCAGATCAAGGCTCTCCCATAAAGGGATATTCATGCTGGGTGATCGCCAGGAAGTTTTCCTTGATGCTGCGATGGCTGGTCCATCGCAACAGATTGTAGATGCTGCCAGCTTTATCGTTGGTGCCGGAAGCGCGGCTGCCGCCAAACGGCTGCTGACCGACCACTGCACCCGTTGGCTTATCGTTGATGTAGAAGTTACCGGCAGCATAGGCCAGTTTTTCCGTCATGGCATGAATCACGCGGCGATCTTTCGCAAAAATCGCACCCGTTAACGCATAGGGTGTCGATTCATCGCACAACTTCAGGGTGTCCTCAAAGCGGGCGTCCTCATAAACGTACACCGTCAGTACCGGTCCAAATAACTCCTCCACCATGGTTTCATAACGGGGGTTGGTGGCTTCAATAATAGTGGGGCGGATAAAAAATCCTTTGCTCCCATCGTATTCACCGCCGGCGATCACTTTGGCTTCGCTGGATTGGCGGGCACGATCGATATAGCTGGTGATTTTTTTAAAGGCGCGGGCATCAATCACGGCCGCCATGAAATTGGTAAAATCTTCCGGGGAGCCCATTTTGAGGGAATTGGTGGTGGTTACCAGTTTTTCCTTCAACTGTGACCACAGGCTTCGTGGGATATAGGCGCGGGATGCTGCCGAACACTTTTGCCCCTGGTATTCAAAGGCTCCGCGCACCAGCGCTGTGACAAGCTGATCAACGTCCGCGCTGGGATGGGCAAATACAAAATCCTTGCCACCGGTTTCTCCCACCAACCGCGGATAGGTGCGGTATTGCGCGATGTTCGTACCCACATCCTTCCACAGGCTGTTAAAGGTGGCGGTGGATCCGGTAAAGTGAATGCCAGCCAGGTTGGGACTGGCCAGCAGGGCGCGGGAAATTTCCGCGGCATTGCCGGGGACCATATTGATGACCCCCGGTGGCAGGCCGGCTTCTTCCAGAATCCGCAGTCCCACCCAGGCGCTATGCATGGAGGTGGCTGCTGGCTTCCAGATCACACTGCATCCCATCAGGGCTGGTGTGGCTGGGAGGTTCACCGCGATGGAGGTGAAATTAAACGGTGTCACCGCATAGACAAATCCCTCAAGGCCGCGGGCCTCTGAGCGGTTCCACTGACCGAAGGGAGACAGCGGCTGCTCCTGGAAGATTTTGGTCATGTAAGCCACGTTAAAGCGGAAAAAATCGATCAGCTCGCAGGAGGCGTCGATTTCCGCCTGGTGCACGGTTTTGCTTTGACCCAGCATGGTGGCGGCGTTCATTTCCGCCCGGTATTTTGTGGCCAGAAGATCAGCGGCCTTTAAAAATACCGCCGCACGTTCTTCCCAGGGCAGGACAGCCCAAGCGCGGCGGCCTTCTTCGGCGCTGGTGACGGCTGCCTGCACCAATTCTGGAGTGGCCTGGTTCACCTGGGCCAGCACATGGCTATGATCGTGAGGGCAAACCACGGGTACTTTTTGGCCGGTGCTATGGCGTTCTCCCCCGACATATACGGGGATATCCAGCACCTGTTTTTTTTGGCGGGCCAATTCGACTTTGACTTTTGTCTTTTCCGGGGAGCCAGGAGCGTAGGATTGGACCGGTTCGTTGACAGGTATCGGGGCATGGGTAAAACCGTTGGCCATGGTTTGAAGCCTTTCTGTCGTAAGGGATATATAAGATAATGTTCGGGCTCCATCATAGTGAAAATCAGCGAATTGACAATCACGAAGTCATCAAAGTCACTATTTTTATGGATCTTTTGCCAATTGCATGCGGCGCCACGGCGCCGGTTTGGATTGAATTGTGCAGTTTGCCTTTGGACAACTGAAACGCCCGTGCCATAACGGTCCGCATTTGCAAGCTGTTAACTCCTGAAAAAATAGGGGTATCCGGACCTCGCTTCTAAAAATTCAAGTTTTGGGGCCTGTCGACCGATAAGAGCGGCGTTCGTTATCGAATGCAAATATTTTCAACAGGTAAGGAAGTGCCCCCATGTCCATGCTGAATCTTCGACTGGTTGGAACCCTCATACTGTTGGTTGGTGGTTTGGGAACGGTTGCCTGTAAAAAATCTCGGGGAAACATCGAAATCGCACCCAAGAAGGGCAGCGGCAATATCGATCAATCGCAAGGGTTCATCCCTTGGACCGATGAGCAGCGGGCCCGCGAGTCCGAGCAATGCCTGCAGGATGCCTCAGCCAGTGGTGGTGCGGAGGCTGCCAAAGCCCATTGTCAGTGTGTGATTGATGCTGCGGCAGCCCAGTGGAGTTATATGGACTTCAGCGGCAATGCCAGGACCTATGTGGACGAAATTTTGGCCAGCAGCGGCTACAAATCCTGCATGAGTGGTGCAGGCGCGGATCCCTCTGAAGTGCAAGTGCAGGTGCCGGACTCCAAATGGGAGGGGGCCAAACCGTTGGAGATCAACAATGAATCCTCTGCTTCGATGGCCCGTATGGTCATGGCCCCTGATGGCACGGGCATGATGAGCTACCAGCAATCGATTGGTGGCAAAAACAAACTTTTAGCGAAACCATACAGTAGCCTCGGGTGGCGGGATGTGACAGAAGTCCCTCTGGACAACCCCGTATCGGGAGTTAACCGCGTTGAAATGGGCTACACCAAATCGGGCGAATGGGTCATGGTTTGGGAAGGTGGTGGGCTGGATGCCGCCACCAACAAGGCCTATTTGGAAGTGGTGGCCAACACGTATACCGAAAAAGACGGGTGGAAACCGGCGGCTCAATTTATCAGCAATCGCACGGATCCTGAAAACGAAAGCAACCTCAATGTCGCCAGCAATTGTGGTGGTGACGTCGTTACCACCTGGCTTCTCTATGATGGCGGGGTCTATGCCAACCGCTACGCATCAGCTTCAGGCTGGCTGGGTATTGCCGAAGTTTCTGCTAATACCAAAGTCTCCAGCCATACCCTGGCGTGCACGCCGGAAGGGGTTGTGGTATCGGCCTGGACACAAGCGAGTGCTACGGGTGGCCCATTTACCGGTAGTCAGGCACCCGGAGGCAATCAGTGGTCAGCCGCAGAACAACGGGATGCCGACCTGAAGGGTAAAGCCAGCAGTCCGCAGCTGGCACTGAATGCCAAAGGCGAGGGGTTATTGGTGTGGTTGCAGACCGATGGAAGTTCGGTCTTAGTGATGGGTTCTGTGCGCTCGTCCGAAGGCAAATGGGAGGCGGCCAAAGCCTTAAGTGTTGACCTCGCTTCCCAGCCCACGCTGCCGCGGGTTGCCGTCGACCAAAAGGGCAACTTCATGGTGATCTGGACTCATGCCGCCCTTGACCTGGGGATCTGGGGTAACTACTTTTCTGCCAAAGATGGAGCCTGGAGCGGCCCGGTTAATATCAATAGCGCCAATACGCAAACTCCGGCCAAACAGGGTGCGGTGGTCTTTGACCAGTACGGTCGCGCTGTCGCGGTATGGTCCGAATCCAACGGCACCGCCGATGATATCCTGTCATCCCGCTTTGAAGCGGGCTCCTGGGGCAAAAAACAGGTGATCGATGCGGGGGATTATGGCGCATCGGAATATCTGCGATTAGCCACGGATGGTCGAGATACCATCATCGCCGTATGGAAACAGGATGATGGTGATCGCTTCAATATCTACGGCAATATCCTGAAGCCCTGATCATCCCCATAACCTACTCAATAAAGGCCTGCCGATGAACGAGCAGGCCTTTTGATTTTTTCGTGGATCACCCGCGCCCTGAGTATGATTGGTGCGAGTCATATTCGTCCTGTCCCACTCCTCATCGTAGACATGTGATGGTCAGGCCATGCATCTGCGGAACAACAAATGATTACGGCAACGGTGTTTCCAATAATATCAAGGTGATGAATTTAAGTGTTGAAGGTTTTTTGGACACTGTCACATCCTTGGGCAGGACTTGGCTTAAGTTTAAGGTCGTAACACTATGAAAACAAAACAATTTAAATTTTGGTCGTTTTGGCAAAGCGCTTGCAATAACCAAAGCAGAACAACGGACACGAATCAAACACCCAAAGGAGTCATCACATGAAGAGCCTCTCTATCGTTTCCAAAGTTTTAGTGGGCCTTTCCCTGGTTCTTTCTCTGGCTTTCCTCAATGCCTGTGGCGCTGAGAAATCCGGCTCCAACGATGACTTCGCTGGCTCCTCGAATCGCGCAAAACTTGGGAGCAACTCTGATGCTTCCAAAAATGGCGTACAGTTCAACTCTGACGCTAAGAATGGTGATATCAGCATCGGCTCCGGTGCGGCAAACGGCAGCGGTGGCCTTGATGCCAATAGCGCCAACGGCAATAATGGTCTGGACGCCGGCAAAGAAAGCATGGATCCGGAAATTGCTGAGCGCTGCAACACCTGTCAGAAAAAATGTGAGTCCATCAGCCGTGTTACCGAGTGCGGTAAGAAAAAATTCGATCAGTGCATGGCCAGCTGTAACGAGCAAAATCAAAACATGTGTGTCGAAAGCTCGACCACTGTAGCCCAGTTGTTCTAACCCCAGGTGTTTGACAAACCATATGCTTTGTGGGCCGGGAGATTATAAAGATCTCTCGGCCCAAGTTATATTGCGCGCATCTATAAAGCCCACGATGGCGTTGCCGCTTCATTCGCATCAAACTTCCGGCAGGCGCTCCAGCAAAAAATGATAATGACGATTGAGTTCTTTAAAGGAATCTTCATTTCCCTGCGGACTATCCGGGTGGAACTGACGGGCCAGCTCGCGGTAGCGTTTGCGCAGGGCATCGGCGTTAGGGCGTTGCTGAAACCCCAGAAAACTTAAAGCCAGAGTTTCAGGATGGGCATAGGCTCCGGCACCGCGGCGCTCGCGGAACCGGCTCCGGATATCATCCGCATGCCGTTGGTAGGCGGCGTAGGCATCTTGCGGTGTACTATGGCCGTCCCATTCGCCGGAGCGCTGCCGCGACGCGTCCCGCATCATTACGCCAAAAAGTGCGGTGCTGGCCTTCCATAAGCGCTGGTGACACCCATCCAGATCCTGTTGCGCTGCTAAAAGCGCTGATTTGACGTGATGAAGAAAAATCCGCAATGCCGGCGTCAGGGTCGACGATGGCAGATGACTCGTCAAGGTCAGGAACGAATAGGAGAGTCCCCCGACCTCCAGCTGCGCCTGGATACGCCATTGGTGGTTGAGCGCCAGGAGCATGCCCCACAGGCTGGGCCGCTCGTCCGTAACGGGCAACGGCACGAGGGAACGCTCCTGCCAGGAATCCATCAAGGCCTTGCGTAACTGAGGAATGGCTGCGGCTTCAAATAGGGGAAAGACCGGTAAAGGTAACAGGGTCACCTCGGAGACGGGACCAAGCCCGGCACCGGCGTTGTCCCGAAACCAGGCACCGCGGCGATCGGGGCTTAAGAGGGGGAGGCGGTAGTCCAGGGTTTTGGATAATTGCTGGATCTGTCGGCGTAGTTCGCTGATGCTGTCTGCGGAGGTTCCCCGCTGAGCGCAAAGCGACCGAAAGAGGGCCTGGACTAGATTCAGTTTATCCTGCTCCTGCATTATGACCGACTTCAGCCCAGATTCCAGGGTGTCACTGGGGTTGATTCCCGGCAGAAACCAATCGGTTGGAGATGGATGCAGGTCATCGTTTTTCATGCCACTGCCTATTTCGAATATTTGGATTCCAGGGCTTCCGCCAGCTGGTTCAGGTCTTCCGCCACTTCCGTGAACGCATCGGAATTACGGAGGCTCACCCGTGATTTGTAATTGCCGGCAATCATATTCTTGATATGGCGACGAAAGGCATAGGTGGGTCCCACCAGACGATGGGTGAAATAGATCGAGAGTCCAAGACCCGCCAAAAGATACACTCCAAGGCAGGCTGCCAACCAGATATAAAGTTCCTGGACGTAGGCATTCAGCAGCTGGGTAACTTCCTCCCGGATGTCGGTCAATTCAAGAATCATTTCATACAAGCGGTAAAAATTAAGATACACCGCGGCAAAAACCGCCACGCCGACCAGGAGGGTCAGAAGGAAGATGTACAGACCGACGCGCAGCTGGATAAATGGCTGCAGCATGAAATTACGGATCTTACGCTTGGCTTTGCCCTGAGGGTGTGACGGTGAGGAGTCCACAACCGATTCTCCTGTCGTAAAAGATGGATTTCTTCAATTTTATCCTATCTTGGGAAAGGGCGGTAGAAATTGCCGACCGGGGGTCATTAGCGGGGTGGAAATCAGGCCGGAAAAACGGCAGGCAGGACGAAAAAAAGGCCAAAAAACATACATAAAAACGGTGGGATGCGGCTTTGATGAAAAATGGCTGAAAAATTCGCTCAAGTTAAAGAATAGACCTGATTTAGCCGATAAGTGTCTGAAGGTTCACGATGTTACGGGGGAATCAAGTTTGACAATGGGGCGGCAGAAATCGACAGTCGTTCAACTCCTAAAGCCGGGGATCGTCGGGATCTCCCTCGTTTTTTGGGGATGCAGCCCGGTTAAGTCAGCGGACCCAACTAACTTTCTGTCATCGGACGAGGAAATTAAAGTCGGCATGGTTATACCCAAACTGACGACGCTGGAGAGTGAAGTGGCGGATATCAAAACGCAGGTGACCGCCTTTTACTTTTCACTGAAGCCGGTGTCTACAACCTGCCCCGGAACCGAAGCCGACGGAGTATGGGCCTATGGCTCCGGCCTGTTGGACATCCCCGTTAAACCCAACTGCAATTACAACCTGAACCTGGCCATCGGTGTTGGGGAACCGGACGAAAAGACTTTGCGACTGGCCGGCACGCCGACATATACAGGAGAAATCAAAGCTCTGGTGGATCAATACTGCGTCAGTTGTCATAAACCCGATGGCAGCCGCGCCAACTCCCCCATGGAGTCCTACACCAACACCAGCAAATGGGCCAGCTCGTCGCTCACTAAAATTACCGATGGTTCGATGCCACCATCCGGTGCGCTCTCTGCGGATGAGCAAGCTCTGTTCAAGGCATGGGTTGACGGCGGTAAGTTGCAGAGCCCGGCAACCGATGCAGGAGAAGAGACGGATACTGGCGGTGACACAGCAGCCGGAGGCGACACAGCAGCCGGAGGTGACACAGCAGCCGGAGGTAAAAATACCCTCACCAAAACGTTTTACCAAAATGCCGAGCCTCTGCGCTTAACGCCAGCAGACTTTCGTGACGTGGAAGCCTTGGCGGTTTCACTCGCACTGAAATTGCAGGACGACGGAAAAGCCATTGGGTTGTCAACCGCTACTTTGGGAGAGGACAAGATCACACCCACCACGCTGAAGGATGGCAAGGTGGTTAACCCGGATAGCGGCAGTGATGAGGGTGGCTCAGGATCAACGACAGGGCTGACCTATAGCAGCACCATGAAGGCGATCATCGACAGCAAATGCGCCACGGCTGGCTGCCACGCCCCGTCGTCGACGTTCCCGGATCTGTCGGTCTTCAGTGCCACGGTGAACTATGATCAATCGGTGACGCGCATTCTGGATGCGACGGCTCCCATGCCGCCGAACTCGGCGACACCGCTGACAGCGGATGAAAAGACCAAATGGCAGGATTGGAAGACGGCGGGATATCCGCAGTAATCAATAGGGTGAGACAGCACTTTTGACATCATTCACCGATGAGGGATCCATGCTGGTAACAAAACGACAAGCTTCAGGAATGGCGGCGACGGTATTGCTGGTTCTGGGAATGACTGCCTGCGGCGATCCGAAGGGCAAGGAGTACCGTAAGGGCTCCACCGCCAGCGCCGATGCCGGCGGGCGTGTGGCCTTGAAAATGGCGGTGCCAGATATAACCGCGTTGTCTGGTGAGGTTGCTGGTGCCGCTACGCAAACGACCGGCATGGCGATTGAAGTGAAGCCGGTGGGAGCCGGATGCAAAACCGTCGCAAAAAATGACGTTAGACCTTATAAGGCCGGTGACGCGAGCGTTGAGGTGAATGGCGATTGTGACCTTGATGTCACGGTTGCTATCGGGGTAATCGGGGATGCGACCCTGCGCCTCTCCGCCGAGAGTCCTAATTATGATGACGATATTAAAGCATTGGTCACCAGCAAATGTGCTGGCTGTCATGGGGCATCGTCGAGCAACGGTGATTTATCCAGTTATGCGGCTTTGAAGGCGCTTGCTGCGGATAGCGTCACCCGGATGAAAACAACCGACAGTGGTAAACTGATGCCTCCGGGGAGTGCCCTGCCAGCCGACTCCATCAGTCTCTTCGAAAAATGGGTAACCAGTGGTACACCGGAGAAGGCCGGAGCCAGCGGCGGCACGACCAAATCCCTCAGTAAGATCTTCTATAAAAACAATAGCGCCAAGCGCATCGGTAAATCCACGCTTTTAGGTTCTTCTGTGAATGTGGCCCTGGCCCTGGACCTGCAGCAGGATGGCAAGGATCTGGGATTCAGCACTGCCATT
>JAKQGS010000497.1 GCA_029556045.1 Pseudomonadota bacterium
CCCCTAGGGCGTCGACGTCCAGGAAGTACTTCTCGATGTACATCTTGGAAAGGGCCAGGGGCTCCATCCCCATCTCCGCCGCCCGGTTGATGATCTTGTCATCCACGTCGGTGTAATTGCGCACATATGTCACGCGGTAGCCAGCAAACTCAAGGTAATTGCGAATGACATCAAAATAGATGGCCTGCATGGCATGACCGATATGGCAATAGTCATAGACGGTGACACCGCAGGCATACATTTTCACATGCCCCGGTTCGCAGGTTTGCAGGGGTTCCTTGTGTCCCCCCAGGGTATTGCTGAGCTGAATGGTGCGCACCGTTGGTCTCCTTGTCTTAGCAGTCTTGTTCCAATTTAGTGATATCTCGATATTTTTGCCATGATTTTACGGCCGTGCCCGGATCTGTCGTCCGGATTTTCGTGGGTTGCATGCAACGAACCCTCAAGTTCCCACCCCCGATGTCGATATACAGGAGGTAAGAATCAGACAGGAGACCAACCCATGGGCAACCGCAAACCAAGTCAAAAGGAGACGGCTCGTTTTTCGGAGCTGCAGTATTACTTTGACGCCCAACAGCGGGATTTCCTCGATCGGGGAGCCATCGGACGCAAGTCGGGTGAGTTCCTGGCCTTGCGGGACAAGCTTTTGGCTCTACCGGATGCCGAGTTCGAGGTGGCTATGAAAACCTTGCGGAATCTGGTGTCCACCTTCGATAGTCAGAAGAAAGCCACCCCTGACAAAGTCTCCACCCGGGAGACCCTGGAGCTACAGCAAAAGCCGCAAGGCTCATCCCACTAACATTCCTGCCAACTTATCTTTATGAAATCACTGGATAAAAGTATTAATAATTGATTTTAATAAAATTATTAATAAAATGACATTTCCATAGTTCTATCATTAATTAAATGCATTTCGAAATTGTGGAAAAAGTTATGACGTTGAAGGCATCATACCGACATTGGTTGGGGCTCCTGGGACTTCTGTTAAGTCTCGGGGCTTGTGTCTCAACGTCGGGACAAAAGGAGGGTAGTCGTCGCCAGGCTGCCGCATCCCGAGCCCTGTGGTTTGAGGGCAGTCTGGGGGAAGCCCGTCGGCATGCCTTGCAGGAAGGCAAGTTGCTTTTGCTTTATTTCTACCGTCCTGATTGCCGCGAATGCCTGCGGCTTGAATGGGAAGTCCTCCAACAGCCGGACTTCAGTGAACGGGCCAGCATGGTGGTTCCCGTAAAGGTCTCGGCGGAGTCAATCTATCACCCGGAATACTCCCGCAGTTTTCCCGCGGCAACTTATCCCGCGCTTGTATTGGCCGATGCTCAGGGGCTGGAGCTCTTTCGTTTTGACCCCAACCTTGGACCTGAGGCGTTTGCGCAGGCTTTTGCTTTGGCGGTCACATCAAACGGTCCCTGGGATCAGGTTTTGCACCAGCTGAAACAGGGGGATGCTGCGCCGAATATCTGGCGTCTTGCGGCCTGGTACGACTGGCGCAGCCCTGTTACGGCGGGATACACTGACACACGCCGCTTCTTGGATGACCTGCAGCAGCTGACGGAACGATTTCCCGTCGACTATGAAACCGAGAAGGCCCACCTGACGGCGCACCTGCTTTTGTCCTTTGCGGAATGGGGTGCTGACCATCCAGCGCGGGATCAGGTGCGTGCCTTTGGCCAGTATTTTTGGGGAAGCCTGCTGATCAACGAATCGCTCATTGCGAGCGTGCAGGAGCCGTTCTTGCGTTCCAGTCGCAAAATCGCTCTGTTCCTGTATCCTCAGACAGGCACCGAAAGGGAACGGTTTGTCTCCCGCTATCGCCTGGCTGTGCGGGATTTTGCAAGTCAAACATCGCGGCACAGGTTGGCTTATCTCTGGACCATTCGGGCGGATATTGACCTCACCGGGTTGACGCACCGAGCTGATAATATGAGCTACACCCATTTTGCATTGGAGATCGATGAGATCTGGAAGGGGTATGCTTCCCGCCTCGGTCCTTCATCCCAACGCACTCTGTATGTCACAGATATCGCCGATCTCTACCTGGTGATGGGGCGTCCTTCCGACGCGGTCACCGTGCTGATGGCTGGACTAGAGTCCGATCCGCAGTCTGCCGTCATTCAAGGGCAGTTGGCCCTTTTACAGCCGAGCTCTCCTCCCAAGCCCTCCAATGCCCCCAAGGAAGGTCGCAACCCTAGTGATCAGCCATCCAGTCCCAAGTCTGGCAAGCCGGATAAACCGGCACCGACGACGACCGGCAAACCGGGTCCCAGCACGTCCCATTGATCAAACCTATCGCATCTGTTCTGAAACCATCTATAATCAGATCAGAAGCCATCTCCTAAATACGCTGGCGTTGTTGCTTGCTCGGCTGTGGTCCTCATTGAGGCATGTCTCAACTGCGGTCCTCGCCTCCCGCGTGCCTGGCCATCCTATTTTTGAGATGACTATTCAGCGTTTCAGACACAGGTAAGGGGTGGAGGTTTTATGGGGCGTCAACGACCGGACCAATCTTTTCTGGAGGAGTTGGAAAAGCTTTCCCAACATCTGTCGGACGACCACTTTCAAGCGCTTGCCCCTGGAATCGGATTCGGACGACCGATCCCAGGCACCAGCGTCGGACAAAAAAAATCAACGTCCGTGAAGATGCGTCCACCTGCTCCCCGACCTGATCACTTGCCGGAGCGGCTACCGCCGCCACCCGGCAAGAAGTCGCCTCAGACACACGTGGTTCCACCGCCTCCTCCCGTGGCAGCGGGCAAAAAGGATGCTGGCAAAAAGAATGCAGCCCGCGCTGCTGTCGGATGGCAGGATCTCGCCAGTCTGCGTGCAGATCCCGCTAAGATGGTTGCACCCACAACCAGTCCACAACGGCAAGACCTGTGGACCCGATTGGTTAAACCGCATTTGATTGACATGGCGGTGATAGTCGGCAGTATTCTGGTGTGTTTTTCTATGGTGGGATTTGGATTTCACATATTGGAAACCCGCAACCTCAAGATGGCTTTGGTGAATCTTCTGCTGCCGTTTAAGATTATGAAAATCCTCGGTCCGGTCCGAACACTGCTGGTCGTGTACGCTGTGTTTCTGTGTTATTGGGCTTTTTTTCGGGTTTTATCGGGTCGTACCTATGGTCAGACATTGCTCGCTCGTCGGCGAAATCATGGAGTAAACCATGGATTTTATCAAAATCACCCAAATAGCCCGCATGGGGGGACAGGCGTCTGATCCTTGACAGCGGCAATTGCACCCCGGTATATTTGAAGTAAGCCAAGTCAAAGAAAATATAAGTGCAAGTTTCACCATTTGCTAAACCGGTCTGGAAAAGCAGGTCCCATTGTTTTGCGACGTTGTTTTTTTGGGGCGGACAGGTAACCGGCGATCTCAGAGGAGAGTGTCATGAAACGCTCAAGCGCAGTCAAGTTTCCGTTTTCGGTGCAGCTCTTCAAGTTTTGCCACAAGGTGTTGATGCACCAAAAAGGCGGGAAAGTGCGTGACCAGGAGGTTGGCACGATCCTGAATTTCAACCCATCCGATTGCAGCCATTGGAAACGGGGTGAAAAAAGCGTCCGTTCCGTGTTTTCCCTGGCCAAGCTGGCGGAAGCCCTGAACGTGGAGCCATCGCTGGTTCACGACGTGGCCAGTGGCGCCGTCGACCTGGATGAAGGCTTCTATGAATTCATGGAATCCCGTTCTTTCAAGAATGTGGCTGAGCAGGCTCATCGGGTTTCCAACCCTGAACTGTTGGAAGTGCGTCAGCGTATCCTCAAGTTTGTGGATCAACTACTGGCGGAAAGCGAATTCACCACACCACCTCTTTATTTGCCTGAGGTATTGCGGTCCTTTTCGTTCGTCGTGACGCAGCCGGTGGAAATGATCGATAAGCTCAGCCGAATCCTGCGGGTTAAGGCAGGTAAATACTGCATTCAATTCAAAAAGGGTGATCTGAAGCCCCAAACCCGATTGAGTATGGTCAAGGATCTGGCCCGCATCATCTTCGAAGGTGAGCGTGAGCGTTTTCCTGAATTGGGGGCCGCCAGTCAGGAGCTGGTGGAATTTGAAGAGATGTTTTTTGCAGCCAACCTCCTGATTCCCAAGTCCATGCTGGTTAAAGAGATGGCAAATCTCGATGCCCGTAAAAACGTGGTTTCGGAACTTTCAGCTCTGTTTTGGGTTCCGAAAAGTCTGATCAGCTTTCAGTTGCAAGAGCTGCTGAAGGATAGCGGACGTGTCACCGCCCCGGCATTCACCAAGGAAGTTGTGGGAGACACCGGAGCCCACGAGAAGCTGCAGTCGTTCTAGGCTTTTGAGGTAATTATTATTTGGGGGGCAATAGTCCCCTTTTTTTTGTCTTTTTTGCAGGTCTTGCCATTTCACCAAGAACCTTCCCATAAAAATGCTAAGTTTGCCCGAAATAATACCGATCAAAAGGACCGGAATCGATCGGGAGTGATGATGGTAATGTATCCTGGCAACAAAGAAGTACTAGAACGCTACGTGAGGGAAGCGGTCGCTGAGGTTATGGCGGAATACGAACGGTCCCTGGAATTTTGTTCCAATGAACGCCAGGAGGAGTGGATCGAAGATTGGCCTCAGATGATCTACACCAGTGTCATCGGGTTTCAAGGGTTGCACGTGCATGGCTCCATCATAATCTGCTGCGAACGGGAGTTCCTGCTGGAAACCATTCCGTTTCGTGATCAGATTCCCATCGACATGATGAATCTCAGTATTCAGGACTGGTTGGGGGAGTTGACCAATCTGTTGATGGGACGTATCAGCAATCGCTTGCTGGACCACGGCCTTTCCGTAAAAATCAGTCCCCCTTCGGTGGCTATCGCATCCCCCAGCATCATGAACAGTTATGCGGAAAGAGTGCCCGCTTATCAGCCCTTTTGGTTCGCCCTCGACGATGACCAGAGGATCTGTGTGCAATTGGGGGCGGATCTGGCCAAGGATATCAATCTGGGAGAATCGACATCGGATGTAGGCCCTGTGGTACGGCCGGGCAATACTGCATTTTTCAATAAGGAAGCCAATCGTACACTATCACCTGACTCTGCAGTGTCAGGGATTGGTCAGTTCCTTGGGGTTTCGTGGGGAGAAGGTGACCACCTGGTGGTCGAATTTGACACGGGAGCCCATATCGGCTTTTTCATGGGACAGGTACCACAAGACCAGCCCGTGCAATTTCAGTTCTCAAACCATCGTTTGGAGATCACCCGCCTTGCGGAAGGGGTGGACGTGTCTTGCGATGGCATGGTGATGCATCTGCCATTTGCGTTGAATCGCGCGATCTGAAGGTATCGGCTACATTTCTAAAATGGGATGTCATTTTGACGGCGGCAGGTTGATCACGAAAACACTGAAGCCAATAGCCCGATCAGTCCTCCAAAAAGACCACCCCAGACCACCAGCCAGCCGAGATGCTTCTTGATCATCTTTTCCACAATTTCTTTGACTGCCTGAGGCGTCAGTTCTTCCAATCTTTGCTGGATGATCTGCTCAACTTTTTCCGCGATGCCGCTGCCCCGCAATGCTTCCGTAAAATGGTCGTGAACGGCAGTTTTAAAGGCAGGATCCTCCGCCATGTCCACCATGGTTTCTTTCATTTTTCGCGTAAATGTGGGCTTCAGGCTCTGCAGCACTTTTTCGCCCCCCAGCATGCCCAGCATACTGCCAAAAGGTGATTCGAGAATCGCTTTCACCAGGCGATCAAAGATCAGGTCATAATCCAAAAGTTCCACCAAAGGATCGAGGCGGATCAGGACTTCATTGGGGGAGCGCTGCTGGAAAAAACGATCGATATTGGCGGGGGAAAAAAACTGCTCCATGATCATGGCGCGTATGCCCTGTTTGAAATCCTCAAATCGCAGGGGAATCACCCCGGAGCCATAACAACCGGGGACCTTTTCAAACAGCATGTAGATCGCCAGCCAATTGGTAAAGGCGCCGGACAGGGCATAGGTGCCGACAGACATCAGGTGCTCCCGGGCAATGGGAGAAAAATACCCGATCACAATAATCAGGCCAGCGCAGAGGTTGGTGAGGAGGCTCATGTCCATATCGTTAAAATTGCTGGAAAATTGGTGTTTTTGTCAAGCTAAGCCAAGGCGATGATGCGGAATTTTTCTCGCAGGAGGGAAAATCTCCAGTTTTTCTCTGCTTTTCCGATAGAGAAAGAGGATTCAGAGGGAAGAGAGCCGTGGCATTTCGGCGTTACATCGCGATCATTTTTGTCATCGTTGGGGGGTGGGGTGAGAGCCTTTGGGCCCGCAAGACCAACCAGGCGGTGTATGAGGAGCCATTTGATATTGCGGCGGGTGGGGCGGCATTGACCCGCGCCAGCCAGGAGGGAGTTTTGTTTGCCAATCCCGCATTGATGCCTTATGGCGGGGTGTTTCACCGATGGCTGGGAATTCAGTCGTCGGTGCTGGCGTCCCGGGAGTGGATCGATCAGGCGCGCGGACAGCCCCAAAACGAGGCGTGTGGTACGGCAGAGGATGGTGGCGCCGGATTGCCGCAGAACCCCAGTGCCATTTTAGACAAGGTACAATGCCAGCCGGTGCATTTTGGGGTGCTGCAATCCCTGTCCTATCTGACCAATAACGTGGGGGTTGCGGCCTTTGCCCGGATGGAGGCGGATCTGACGGGAGAAAAGTTCGGGCCAGGTGGTTTGCCGGTGTTAAGCCTTGGCGTGGAGGGCTATGGCGGCGCCGTAGCCAGCTACGGCATGCAGTTGGCTCGCTGGTTTTCCCTCGGGGTCACTGTCAAAAAACTGTATGTGGCGGAACCGGATATCAGTATCGATATTGCGGACAGCTCCCGGATTGAGAGCTTAACCAATGATCCCCAGGCCCTGCAAAATGAACTCTCTTATGGGTCGGGTATGGGCTACGATGCGGGTATGCTCCTATTTTTACAAGGGTCCAGTATGGATTTTCGTTGGGCTATCAAAGCGGATGACGTGGGGGATACCCAGTTTACCGGCACGCAGCCGGCCTTTAAACAGACGCTTCACACTGGTTTGGGGCTAACGTTTCATGGCACGACGGAAGCCATTCACCTGTCAGCGGACTACCGGGATATCCTGGGTGTTTATGAGGAGCAGCTTTTTAAACGGATTTACGCAGGGGCCCGCCTGATGATGCGCAATCGGTTTGGCTTTGCGGTTGGCTATTATCAAGGCATTCCCACGGCCGGGGTGCGGTTGGATTTATTTTTTTTCAAGATCGGTGCCACGGTTTACGGACGAGAAATGGGTGATTATGTGGGCGACAGCCAACGAAATCTTTATGTAGTTTATTTTGGAACGGGGTTTTAGGAGGGGATATGAGGCCTCGGATCGGTTTTTTCATCTTGTGGCTGGCTTTTGCCGATGGGTGTTCCACCCAGAGTGCAGGCGGGGCTTATTCTGAAATGACGGATGATGAGCGGGCTAAACAAGCCCTGGACGAAGGCCGATTTGATGACGCCATAGATATTTACACCCCTCTGATCGAAGCTGAGCCGGAAAACTATTCCCGTCATCCATTGTTGGCAGCCGCTTTAGCAGCACGAGCCGGCATCGATTTGGTTGGTTCCATGGCAGGTGGAACCGGAGAATCCGGCGGTGGTTCGGCTTTTGATGCCCTGGGACAGTTTGTACCTACGTCGCCAACCGATGAACAGATGACGGATTTGGATAGTGCGATAGCGACACTGGAAGCGATGCCGGAAGCCCATCGCAACGGGGATGGCACTTACGATTACAGTGCAGGTGCCGCTCTGCAGTTGACCCTGTACCAGACCATGCGCTCCATCATGCTGGTGAATCGTTTCGCGGTGCGTACCGATACCGGATCCATCGATCCCACCAGTTTGCAGAACATGAGTGACGAAGAGGTGGCGGCGGTTTTGGATGGCCTTGCGGCCGCTGCGGCCTCCTCACCGGACAGCGTGCAGGGGCAGGCTATCAACACCGTTTTGTCACAAACGCTGGCCGGTGTGGATGAGCAGGAGGGGGAAACCCGCAAGGATAAATTGATTGCCTATATGTCGCGGACATCTTGAATGGTAAAATCGCCAAAACAAACGTTGTGGTGGAAAAATGGATCAGCAGGATAAAACACAGCGACTCAAACGCATCCTTCATGCCGATGACGAGCCAGATCTTTTGATGATCGTGCGGGTCACACTGGAGCGTTATGGAGGCTGTGAGGTCCTGAGTTGCGCCAATGGCATGGAAGTTTTGGAAAAAGCACCCGTTTTCAAGCCGGATCTTATATTGCTGGATCAGACCATGCCGAAGCTGGATGGATTGGAAACTCTGCGGCGTTTGAAAACAGATCCTGCCACTGCCGACATTCCGGTCATATTCATCACGGCCTTGGCGATGAAGCAGGACATCGAACGGTACCAATCATTGGGGGCCGTCGGTTGCATTGAAAAGCCGTTTCGACCGCTGGCGATGTTTGATCTGATCAAGGGGATTATTGCAAAACCCGCTTCCTAACCCTACCATTATAGAAATGGCTTCTACTTATGTCGTTTGCCCTTGGTACTGGGCCGAACCATTATGCCAAAATGCGCCGCATTGAGGGTCACGTGTTCCACCACTTCTTCTGGAGTATCCACGAGTTTAAACAGGTTCACATCCTCGTGCTGGATGTAGCCCTCTGCCTCCAGTGACTTTTGCATCCATCCCAGCAGGGGACTCCAGTGTTCGGAGCCATAAAGCACCATGGGAAATCGCTCGATTTTCTGGGTCTGGATGAGGCAGGCCACTTCGAATAACTCATCGAGGGTACCAAAACCGCCGGGGAAAAACACGAAAGAGAAGGCATACCGAACAAACATCAGTTTACGCACAAAGAAGTAGCGAAATTCCAGGCTGATGTCCTGGTGTCCATTGGCGTGCTGTTCGTAGGGAAGTTCGATATTCAGGCCAATCGAGGGAGAACGCTCCCGGTGAGCGCCACGGTTTGCCGCTTCCATGATGCCGGGGCCACCGCCTGTAATAACGGCAAATCCGGCACGGGAGAGCAGCAATGCGGTTTTTTCCGCCGCCTTATAGAGGGGATCGTCGTTGCCTACACGGGCGGATCCAAAGATGGAGACCGCCGGACCGATATCATGGAGGTTTTCAAAACCGTCCACAATTTCTGCCTGAATGCGCAGAGTGCGCCAGGCATCTCCATCATGACCGCCATCCCGCAGCATGCGTGTTGCCAGAAGATCCTTTTCACTACCGGCGGGGGATTTTAGAAAATTATCGGCTCGTTTCATGCGTATCTTCCCAACAAAGAATGGCCCCGGAGACGGGGCCATTCACCTACCCTTTTGATTATACTATAGCTGTGCACTCTGGCAAACCGCCGGCTGACAAACCAGATTCCGGTTACCGGAACGGCTTTGGCATTTCTGCATAGCTTTGGCAGCGCCTTTTTGTTGGGCTTCACTGGTGCTGGCAGCCGAGTAACCCATAGCGGAAAATTCTTTTTTCACCTGATTACCACGATTGGGGTTTACCAGTGCCACCTTGCAGCTGGCTCCAAATGCCCGTTGATTGCCTCTCCCACCATTGCGGCAGCGCTTCCATATCAAGCCATACTGCTGGCTGACGGTTCCATCGAGTGAGTCCACCGTCATCAGGGCGCGGGCGCTATCATTGGTCTTGACCGCAATGACAGTGTCAAGTTGCAGGGGTTGCGGTGGTTGATTGCACTTAGACCA
>JAKQGS010000498.1 GCA_029556045.1 Pseudomonadota bacterium
TGTATACCCCCCGTTCCACCATTGAACGGCGGGTCCGCGACCTGCTGGACCAGCTTGATTTAAGTCACAAATATGCGACCCGAACCGGTGAGTTGTCGCGCGGTGAACAGCAGCGGGTTGCCATTGCCCGGGCAGTGGCCAATGCACCGGAGATTGTACTGGCCGATGAACCGACCGGCAATCTCGACAACGAAACCACGGCTCGGGTCATGGATCTGTTCCACCGACTCAACCGCACGGGGACAACCCTATTGATCGCCACCCACGACACGACCCTCTATCGTGCGGGCAAGGACCGGGTGATCGAGCTCCGTTTTGGCCGTTTGCGCCCCTCGGAACACACGGAAGCAGGCGTGCAGGTCAGCGACGAAAAAACATCCCCACCGATCATCGAGGAGGTGTGAGCATGCGCTTTCTCGCCGTCAGTCTCCGCCACGCCTGTCGCAACATGCTGCTGACCTGGAAATCGCAGTGCATGACCCTGTTCACTGTCTCTTTGTCGGTGCTGATCTTCTCTTTTTTTTACCTCATCTATGCCAATGCGATCCAGTTGAGCGCCAATCTGAATGACGACCTGCGCCTGATCGTCTATCTTGACGAAGAGCCCTCTCCGCCGATGCAGGAACAGTATCGCAGCAAAATCCTCAAGTTTGACCAAGTGGAAAAAATCGACTTTGTCGACCGCGCACAGGCCTATGCCCGGTTTGAAAAGATGCTTGGCGCCAACAGCGATGTCCTCATCGGGGTTCCCAAGGATTTCCTGCCGGCCTCGATCGAGGTCTACCCCATCCGCTCGCTGGACAGCCTGTCCCGGATCAAGCGGTTTTCCGATTATCTGCAGACCCTGCCCGGGGTTCTCAAGGTCCAGTACGGCAAGGAATGGATCGACCGTTTCCATACCTTTATCCAACTGATGCGGGTGGTGATCCTGCTCTCCGGGGCCCTGCTGATCATGACCACCACCTTCATGGTGGCCCATACCATCCGGCTGACCCTGCTTTCACGGCAACAGGAACTGGAACTTTTGCGGCTGGTGGGAGCGACCAATAACTACATCCGCATGCCCTTTCTGCTTGAGGGCGCCCTCCAGGGGCTGTTCGGCGCCGGCAGCGGCATGATCGCCCTGCTGCTGCTATTCAACTGGATCAAACTCCAGTTTGCCGGACCGGCAACCGGATCCTTCCCCTTTACCTTTTTTGCCTGGCCCGTTACCTGCCTGATCATCGGGATAGCCTCGCTGCTCTGCGTCATCGGCAGTTTTTCCGCCATCAGACGATTTCTGCGCCTGTAGACGATCATGCAGAAAATTTTGCGCGTCCTTGTCTTGATCATGCTGCTTGCAGGAGGGGTTTGCCGTGCCGAATCGCCCGATTCCGCTCACAGCAAATCCATTCAAATCGGAAAACTCCGCTTTGGTATCACCAACCAGGAAATGATGCTGGAACAAAGCGAGCAGGCAGAACAGGCCCTGCTGGCCGAGTTGACGGGGCTGAACCAGAAAATGGCGGAGCATCGCCGGAAAATCGATGAGCTGAAAGAAAAAATCAGTGATCAGGAACGACTTCTCGCGGCCAAGGAACAGGAGATAATTTCCATCGCGCGCCAGAACGAGGCCATCCGCTCCCACCTGATCAAGCGGCTCAAAACCTATTACATCATGGGGCGAACCGGTTTTCTCACCACCACCTTTTCCGGCAAGACACTGCCGGAGATGCTCCTGAGCCAGGAGGCCTTCGGATCTCTGGTCACCTATGATCAGAACCTATTTAGCCAGTATCGGGAAAGCATCAGCGAGATCGAACGGATTAAAAAAGCAAAA
>JAKQGS010000499.1 GCA_029556045.1 Pseudomonadota bacterium
GCCCTACCGGGCCGAATTTAAGCGAGGACTTTCAACCACGCAGGGAGTGAGCCTTAAAAACATGATTCCTATTGAGCTATTACATGGAAAGATCAAAGATCCCGGTCATATCGAAGCCGATACTGTGTCCCATTGTGGTGACAATGGTAGTGGTCAGTTTATATCGTCGTTAACAATGACTGATCTGGCATCTGGATGGACCGAAAATCGTGCCACCATGAATAAAACGGCTACAAAGGTCGTGGATGCTGTTCGTGATATTGATGAAACCTTGCCATTCCACATGGAGAGTTTTTCTTCCGATAACGGCAACGAATTCATCAACCGCGAGTTAGTACATTACTTCAATACAAGGCGCTGGGGCCGGGTGAAAATGGCACGACGACGCCCTTACAAGAAGAACGATGCGGCCCATGTCGAACAGAAGAACTATAGCCACGTCCGGCAACTCTTTGGTTATGTACGATTGGATGACCCTGCAATGGTGCCGTTAATGAATGAGATCTATCGGGCTTATTGGAATCCCCTATTGAACTTTTTCATCCCGAATATGAAACTTGTAAAAAAAGAGCGCGTTGGGAGCAGGATTCGCAAGACCTATGAGCCTATTGCCAAGACACCCTACGAAAGGCTTCTGGAGTCTGATAAAATATCAGACAGGATGAAATCCCGTCTTCGCGATAGCTATTCTGCCATGAATCCGTTCACTCTACGCGAGATGCTGGATAAAGCACTCATCCGTTTTAAGCAACTTGTTCATATTGCAGAAGAAAATAGACGCCTATACGATGAGCGTGCAAGCGCCTGACCAAGAAACAACGAGGCTTCGGTTACCTTTTTCAATGAGTCAATACGGACGTTTCGCTCCGCTCAGGATGACGGTGCGCGTTCGGGAAAACGATTCTGGACGAGCGCTTATTTACCGGATGAAGGTAGGGGGATGCCATCCCATGGAATATCCATAACCCGGGTGCCGCCGTTCAGACCATCGAATTGGCTGTAGTAGTTATGGATGCCGATGACGGCCCAGCTTTCGTTGAGGATGGCAGCGCCGCTGCTGCCGGCTTCCGTATCGCATTCATAACTGAATTTTTGCGTTTCCGGAAAATCCCGGCCCACAAAACACCAGTTTGACCACTCCAGTGGACGTTCATCGGGATAAGAAAAAATCGAAATTTTGGCTTCCACCCGCGGTTTGGTGGTCAGTTGCAGGGGCAGGGTACCGGCCGGTTCGGGATGCACTTTCAAAATGGCATAGTCCCGTTGGGGATTGTTTTCAATGCGTAGAATCTTTTCGCATACCGACTCCACCATGGACTCTGCGCCATACACGCGGCCCCAGGAGATATGAAATTTTTCATCGCGGCATGGCTGGTTTTCGGGGCGACCCACAATCATCCGTCCGCGGCTCAGACAGTGACCGGCAGTAATGGCGATGCCCCCGCCAATATGGGTCACGGTGCAGCCGATTTTCATGGAGCCTATGGCGTTCACGAGGTTCTGATCCTCATAGGCGCGATCGATTTGCACCAGATCACTGGTACCAATGATGGCGTCCGGCTCGGATGGGGTTAAGGCGGGATGGGGACCACAGGCAGGGAGGAACCCTAAAAAGGTCAAAAATATTATGTTTTTAACCGATTGCCACATGATCCCCTCCCATTTGCTTGGCCGGTCAGTCAAATCTCTACGAATCTGCTGTTTTTGTCAACAGAAGATGCAGAAGGCTCGATTTCCGGGGCTGCAACCCTGCGTCTGACGCCGACCAACAAAGAGTCATTCTCATCCCGGCTCGGTCTGAAGGGTTTGGTGTCACAGGCTTTGTCGGGAATTAAAAAGCAACCATGAGTTCACGACGTGGGTGCCAGACCCTGAGGTCAGCACCCCGATCCAACTATTGTGCTAATTTGATTGAATAATATTAAATGTTAAGAGGCTTTTTTTAAGTCTTTTCCCCATTCTTCCGAGATCTTCTACGGGTTATTACTGCTCAGGAGAGGAAGGAAGACTATGGGAACCAAGACGACACCGAAGAAACGTCCCGCTGCCGACGGGAAAGCCCCCAACTTTCTCCTGGTCTCCCTCTTGGTTGGTATTCCCTTCCTGACGGTGACCTGGCTCAAAGCGGTTCTGCAAAGCCAGGATTTCACCACGCATGTGGTGGGCATGATGATCGTTCTCGTGCAGGGCATGGGGCTGGCATTCTTTTGGCGTCGGATTTCCGACAACGCGATGAAAGCTGCATTGGGATGGATCTATGTCATCACCCAGTGGGCCTACATGGTGGGCTTGACCTTGCAAGGTCAATTGGCGGAGCGCAGCCTGGTTGGCTACGGGTATGACTCGCTACTGGTGGCGGGCGCCATGGCTGGGTGCGGCGTGGCGGGTTTGGGGTTCCTCTTTTTATGGACCCGTGAAGGCCAGTGGCAACAAAAAACCGCCAACTTCGGGGTTTTGATGGCGGCCGTCCTGTTGGCCGTGTTTGCCTCCACCCGCCATGATAATATTTTCGATAATATCCCCGGCAAAGTGGCCAGTTCCACAACCGCGTCCGATGGTGACGACCGGGTTGTCAGTGCGCAGGAGATGGATTCCACCGCCCCTGTGAATGACCATGGGGTGCCATCCGTGAATGAGCATGCCGCGGAAACCCCATCACAATCCCAGGGACATGATAGCCATCAAGGCACCAAAGGTGGTGATCACTCGCAGGATCACGGACCCAAATCCACTGATAACCAACATGGTGATGCCCACTGGTCATACGAAGGTGAAACTGGCCCGCGTCATTGGGGTGCCCTGAACCCGAGCTGGGAACTATGTGAATATGGGGATGAGCAGTCCCCCGTGGATTTTGAGCGGGGATCCAAGGTTTTAAATCATCATCTGAAGGTAGATTATCGCAAGTCCGTCCCCACGATCGTGGATAACGGGCATACGGTTCAGGTGAATTTCGCCGGTGGCAATCAAGTGACCATCAACGGCAAAACTTATGAGCTCAAGCAATTCCACTACCACAGCCCCAGCGAGCATACGGTTAATGGCGTCAGCTACCCGCTGGAGTTGCACTTTGTTCATGCCAATGCCAAAGGCAATCTGGCGGTCCTGGGTGTGATGGTGGAAAAAGGCCAAGCGCTGGAAGAAATCAACAAAGTGCTCGATAATCTCCCCGCTCCCGGAGAAAAAGGTGGCGTGACACCCAAGGGGATCAATCTTGAGTTAACGGCCTTCTACCCCAAAGCTAAAGGCACCTACCATTACCCGGGCTCGCTCACCACACCACCGTGTAGCGAAGGGGTCAATTGGAATGTGTTTAAAAGTCCCATTCAAATGTCAGCGGAGCAGATCGATCAATTCAAGGCCCGCTACTCAGGCAATAGCCGCCCGGTTCAACCCCTTAATCACCGGATTATGGGGCTGGACAACGCGCGGCTCATGTCACATTAAAAGTAGATTCAGGCATGATCTAGGGGGTAAATTCTCCTGAAATCCGGGCTCGTGCGGCATAAATATATCTAATATTATCAATGATATAGTTCTATATCTTACATATCTTACAATAGGTCTTTACTTTGCTTACGGAGAATCCGATAATAGAGGATCTCGGGGAGATGAAGTATCGATGAGCAAATCAACATCCGGACCAAAGAAAAAAAATGTGACGCGGAAAACTAAGTCCCAAAGGAAGGGTAAGAGCAGCAGCGTCTTTTCGTCAGGTCCAGGCGGATTGGATTTTATCGAGACTGAGTTTCGTCGGCAGAATCGCAATAGGGAGAAGGCAATAATTCAAGTCTTTGTCGATAAAATGCAGAAAACTTTTAGAGAGACCAATGACGAAGAAATGCATGTTTTGGAGGCATCGAACTTAATTCGCCTTGCGAATTTAAAACGTAGAGTCATGAGTCAGTCCTATGCCGTAGAAGATGTTGCAAAGTTATTGGGAACGACACGACAAACTCCGCATGACCGGGTCTTAGCTGGAAGTCTCTTGGCTTTTAAGGAAAAGGGGCAACTTTGGTTTCCACAGTGGCAATTCGACCCCTTGGCTCCTGACAGCGTTATAGCGGGACTTTCAAAAATTCTTTCGCAGCTTGATTTGCCGGATTTTGTGAAATGTGCTTGGTTTATTACTCCATCCCCAGCCCTTGATGGCGAGTCGCCCATCGACGTTTTAAGGCGCGGGGATATCGAACGTGTCGTCAGGTTGGCTCGATCGGTTGGAGCCACAGCCGCGTAATGGTAAAAATTCAGAAACCTCCACCAAGTGGTCCATGTCATCCCAGATTTTTTGAGTTTCCGCTCGGAACTAATTTGAGGCGGATCCAGCGGGGAAACGTTTCTAGCGAAAATCTATTTCGATTCAAGGGGCCTTTTACTCGCTTTGACCATCATCTCAACGAATGGTTAGACAGTAGGGGGGTATGCTACTGCGCTCCCCAGCTATCTTCTTGCCTAGTCGAAGTTTTTGGTGACCATCGAATTATTATGACCTCAAACCGTTTTGCTTTGAATATTCCCGTAAAAACGTCTCTATCGTTGCTGGATTTACGCGGGAGTGGAGCGATGCTGGCAGGAACTGTTGCGGCCGTCTCAAGCAATTGTGATTATGAGATATCGCAACAGTGGTCTCGGTACTTCTATGAGAGTAACGATAAGATAGATGGACTAATATATGCCAACGCTCATAACCAGGAAGATGCCATTGTGCTTTTTGAGCGAGCGCAACAAAGGCTTGATCTGGAAAACTTTGGGAAGGTTGCATTGGGGCATTCAAGTTTGCGTCGCACTTTGCTCCAGGTCGCCGAGCAAAATAATTTGATTTTGATTGATTAGAAGTCATGAGTCGTCTCATAACGACGCTGGCACGGCTGCGACCATCATTGAGGCCTGTCTCAACTGCAGTCCTTGCCTCCCGCACGCCTAGCCATCCTATTGATGAGACGACTTCTCACTATTTCAAGAATAAATCCAGACAGGGGCTTTCTTTCAGTGGTCCTTCACTCATGACCGGTGCTCCGATCAGCTTTTCCGCCACACCCAGATAGACCTTGGCTAGATCCACAAGCACTGCGGCGGGAACTTTGGGGACTGGACCCTGACCGCTAAAGTCGTGATCCATGAGCCAGCGGCGGACGTTTTCTTTGTCCAGCATGTCAGGAGCTTTCCCTTCCGCCAGGCGTTGCTCATAGGTGGCTCCCACCCACAGGCGACTGGAGTCCGGTGTATGGATTTCATCGATGACTTTGATTTTACCACTGCGATCCCGGCCAAACTCATACTTGGTATCCACCAGAATCCATCCACGATCCCTGTAAATCTTTTGCCCCAGCTGAAACAGCTTGATGGACGTATGAGCGATCTGATCCCATTCCTCACGGGTGCAAACCCCGCTTTGAATCAATTGGTCCGGGGAGGCGTTTTCGTCGTGCTCATACACCTCCGCTTTGGTGGTGGGGGTGATCAGAAGCTGCGGCAGTGGGCCGTATGGTTTGAGTCCCTCCGGCAGGCGGGCGCCACAGAATTCCCGCTCGCCCTTTTCATAGGCCCGCATCATGCTGCCTGCCATATATCCCCGCACGATCACCTCCGCCTTGATGGGCTCCAGGGCCTCGCACTTCAGTACCCGCTCATGGGGCATGCTGAGCAGATGGGTATCGAGGGTCTTTGCCGCTTCCCGCAGCCAGAATTCAGAGATCTTCGCCAGAATGCTCCCTTTGTAGGGAACCATGCCAACGTAACAGTCAAAGGCGGAAAGTCGGTCGGTGTGGTAAATGTAGAGGTTACTGCCCTGACGGACCAGTTCCCGCACCTTGCCTTGATAGGGGCGGTAATCCCTCTGACGCAGGCGTTCTTTTTCGCTATCGCTAAAACCGTGATAAGAATGTTTTTGCACGTCGTCATCGGCATGGGTGCTGGTGCGGATGGATTCCAGAAGCTGCGAAATTGGCTGTTGCGACATAAAGTAAGCCCTTTATTTCTAGCGTGATCGTCGGCTCATGTTCCGGCTAATCGATATCAAAAGTCCCAGTCCGACGCAAATGGTAAGAAGCAGCGAACTACCATAGGAAAAAAACGGCAGGGGAACTCCCACGACGGGAAACATCCCCAAAACCATAGCGATATTTATGGTGAATTCCCAGAACAGCAAGGCGGCCACCCCGATGGACAGGAGCGAGGTAAAATTGTCCCGGGAATTGCGGGCAATATCGAGGGCAAAATAGGTCAACAGGGAAAACAGGGTGAAGATGATCATCCCCCCAAGAAATCCATGCTCCTCCGCAAAAACAGAAAAAATAAAGTCGGTGTGTCGCTCCGGTAGGAACTTGAGCTGCGTTTGGGTACCCTGCATGAAGCCTTTGCCGAAATTGCCGCCGCTTCCCACCGCTATCAATGACTGCAGCGAGTGATACCCCGTATTCTGAGGGTCCAGTTCGGGATTGAGCAGGTTTAATATCCGGAGTTTTTGATAGGGGCGTAGCAGCATAGTCCAGCCGATGATGCCCACCAACGGTGCAAGGCCCAGCACTGACAGTACCGTCTTGCGGTCAATGCGCACAAAACACAGCTGCACAAGTGCTACGAGGAGGCACAACCCTGCCGTTCCGAAGTCTGGCTGCAGGAAGATCAGCACAAAAGCAAATCCAACCAAGGCTATCAGGGGCCATAGGTCGCTGATGGTATAGGCCCCTTGGGTGCGATGAGAAGACAGGTAGCGGGCTGTCACGACGGCCGTGGCCAGCTTGGCAAATTCGGACGGCTGAAAGCTAAAGGGACCAAGGGCAATCCATCTCTGGGCTCCACCCGCGACGCGACCGATGCCAAGAACGATGATCAGCATCAGGCAAACCACCCCGAATATCCAATAGGCGTAATCCCGCACATACCGCAGTGGCATCACCCAACCAACGAGAATAAAGGCCACCACCACAAATCCCAGGTTTTTGATCTGGCTGTTAAAAAACGGGGCCCCAAAACTTGCGCTGTACAGGTTGATCAGCCCAACTGTCATCAAAACGAATGTAATGGTAGCAATTGCTTTAACATGGAGGGCTTCCGGCTCCTTGATGTCGCCGGCCGGTGCTTTAAATACCCCAGCCGGTGGGGATGATTTTTTACTGAAGCTTGCCATTGGCTGGATCCGTTTGGGGTTGTTGTTGAGCCATGGGGCTCTGCGCCCGTTTTTCTTTCAATTTCCAATAGGCATCGATGATTTTTCCGGCCACCGGCGCAGCGGAGCGTCCGCCACCTCCGACCGGATCATTCTGGCTGACCACCGCCACGGCGATCTCGGCGTTATCCGCCGGTGAAAAAGCCGCAAACATGGCGTGTTCCTTCCAGTTCATGCTCACATCATCCTGGTTGCGGTTTTTCTTCAGGCTCACCACCTGAACGGATCCTGTTTTTCCCGCCACCGTGTGACCTTCGACCCGGGAGTTTTTGCCGGTTCCTTCGTCGCTCATCACCACATCCATGAGGACTTTTCGCATAAGGTCAAAGTTTTCTTTTGAAATGATATCGACGCTTTTGAGGAGCTCCGGCTTGGTTTCAACAATGGTTTCCCCTACCTGATTGGTGACCTTGTGCACGTAATAGGGACGCCACACCTTACCCCCATTGGCGAGAGAGGCATATAGACTGGCCATTTGCATGGGAG
>JAKQGS010000004.1 GCA_029556045.1 Pseudomonadota bacterium
GGCTCCCTGCAGAACCGCATATTCCCCTGCCAGCATGATCTTGCCGGGAACCCGTGCGATAATTTCCATTAGCGGGTCGTGGCTCCCTGGCGCTCTTGCAATTGGATGTTGCCTTGATGAAGTCCCATGTGTCCCTTTTGAATGCCTTCGGAAGAAAGGGCTCGCAGTGCGGATAGGTTTTGCGCCAGGCCGACGGCACAAATGATTTCCGCTAAACCTTGTGCGTTCGGATTACCCAGTAATTTTAAGGCGGATTGGGCAGTGGGGTGGAGTTTGGTCACACCTCCGACCGTACCAACCGCCATCGGTAATTCCAGTTCTCCTTCGAGATCTCCATCGGTGTTTTGCCACCATTTGGTCATGGGGCGATAGATGCCGTGACGGCAGCAGTGAGCGTGGGCTCCGGCTTCTACCGCCCGCCAGTCGTTACCGGTGGCGATCACTACCGGATCGATTCCGTTCATGATGCCCTTGTTGTGGGTGGTGGCGCGATAAACGTCGTGATAGGCGAAGAGGTAGGCCTTTTCAATGCGGCGCACCACCTCTTGGCCGGAGAATTCCTGGCTGTCAAACGCACTGGCGGGAACCCGGCAGGAGGCTTTGGCCAAGCGTTTGTCGGTGAGGTTGGTCAATATCCGCAGGCCCACTTCTCCCGGAATCAGTTCGTTGATGATGGGGGCCAGGCGTTCGCACACGGTGTTGACGATATTCGCCCCCATGGCGTCCTGCGTATCGATGTCGATGTAAATCACCAGCCCATTGATCTCGCTGATGTAACGCCAGGTCAGATCTTTGGCGCCGCCGCCGCGGGCCACCAGCCGAGGATGCCACTCGTTGGCGGCCTCCAGGAGAATGGGCTTTTTTTCCGTAAGAATCGCTTCAAAGTCGACGTCGGCCTCCGGAGTCAACTGGATCTGACCGGTCATCACCGGGGCTGTGCTGCAGGTGCGAAACCCACCGCCACGGCGGGCCAGCTTGGCGCCATGGCTGGCAGCGGCCAGCACGCTGGTCTCTTCCACCGCCATGGGGATCAGGATGTCCTGGCCGTTGATTAAAAAATTGGTGGCGATGCCGAGGGGCAAACTAAAGGTGCCGACGGCGTTTTCAATAAACACATCCGTCATCTCAGGGGACAGGCAACCGAAGGTACCCATGGCCTTGGTCTCGTCGTTTTGCAGTTCGCCAAAACGCTCGATGATGCGCAGTCGTTCGCCAATGGGGAGTTCGTAAAATCCCGGCAAGCGGGAGGACTTGCTGTCAGGAATCCCGGGATCCGGGATGATTTTTTCAGACCAAAAGTTTTGATTCATGGCCGGAGCCGATCCTTCCCACGCTATCCAATCAGGAGCAACATTTGGGCATAAGCCGGGCAGTCATAGCGGTTTGCCCCAAATTTTCAAAGGAATAGTCATTTAATCTTTAGAATTCAAGTGGTTATATTTTTGAAACTACGGGAGCACAAGGATGACCATGGGTCAGGGTTCCGGCTAGATCCAGTAGCCTGGCGCTTCCGGTCAACATCATGGTGATATGGAGTTCCCGCAGATACCGCTGGAGCAATGCAAGGGGAGCATCATCGGATGTCAGAGCGGCACGAAGGAGGGGCAGCCCGATGCCTACCAGATTGGCCCCCAGCGCCACCGCCTTGGCGGCGGTCTGCCCATCACGAATGCCGCCGGTGGCGACCAATGGAATGTCGTGAAGGTCGCTCCCGCGAATGGCTTGCAGGCTGTACGCGGTGGGAATACCCCAGTTGCGGAAGGTTTCCGCCACTTCCATCACTGCGGGGGTCGCACTGCGCAGGCCTTCGATATAACCCCATGAGGTGCCCCCGCGACCGCCGACGTCGATGGCGCGCACTCCTGCATCGATCAACCGCCGTGCGGTGCCGGGTGCAATACCACAGCCTACCTCTTTGATCATGACGGGTCGATCGAGATGGTGGCAGATGTGGGCGATGCGATCCAGCAGGCCGCGAAAGCGACGATCTCCTTCCACCTGTACCGACTCTTGCAGAACGTTGACGTGAATGGCCAGAGCGTCCGCTTCCACCATATCCACCGCCCGTTGGCAAAGGGACAGACCATTGGAGGCCTCCAGTTGCGCACAGCCGATATTGCCGATCAGATAAAGTCCCGGTTCATGGCGTTTGACGTTAAAAATAGGCTCATACTCGGGATTTTCCAGTGCAATCCTTTGAGAGCCGATGCCCATAGGAATATTCAATTTTGCCGCCGCATGAGCCAGGCGCCGATTGATCTCTTCCCCTTTTTTAATACCGCCGGTCATGCCGGTGATCAGTAAAGGGGCGTTGAAACGACGACCCAGAAAGGTTGTGCTGCTGTCGATATCTTCAAAATTAAGGTCCGGTAGTGCTTCGGGAACAAAATGATATTCATCAAAGCCAGTGAAACGGTCGGAGGATTCCACGTCCTGTGTGTGGCAGATTTCAATATGCTGGTCCTTGCGAATCTGCCCCAGCAGGTCTGCCAGAATGCGGCGTTCATTGGCACCGGTCACCACCAGTTTTTGCTGAGTTTCCCCGTGGGAAATGGTGGCTCCCTGCAGGGCAAAACTCTGCTGAGGATCAAGGCTGACGATCAGGCTGGCGGTCTCCGGCAAGCGATGCCGGGGATCAAAAGGCTGCAGAATCAGGGTGTCAGCTGATAACTCCGTGACAAAGCCTGTCAACCCGCCGCTGGAGTGCCAGGGGATGGGGTGAGAGAGTCGGATGCGTTCGCTAGCGGTTGTCACGGATTCAATTCCTTTGCGGGACGGCGAATGATCGCAGTGGTTCTTAACAAATCCGAGGGGGTCCGTCTACCAGCTCCCGGGTTGCTCATTCCGTCCAAAACTTCGATTTTATGCTGCGGTCCAACCGTACGTAAATACAGGACGAATCAGTGGATAATTGCCGACCTGCCAGGTGGCGGCAAGCAATTTTTGCATCAAGTATCGCGTGGATGATCCGAAAAAATCCCCAGTTTTGGCGAAAGTTGGGAAAATCCATGAAACTCATAGCTTTAACAATTTTGATTGGTACCGTCCTAGGCGGCTGTGGACTGCCCGTTTCTTCGTCCCGTGATGGGAAAAAATCGCCAGTTGTGCCGCAAGCTCCCGAATCAGACCAGAGTGAGAAGCCGGTGGAAAACAGCGCCACCGATGGATCTGCATACTTTCTGGCCATCGTTAAGCCCGCGGTGGAAAAACGCTGCTCCGGATGTCACGTCAATCCCAAGGAGGAGGCCGGAGCCCCGGCGACGGTGGAGATATTTGAATACAAGGCGATGCGTCGTTGGCTGACCAATGGAAAGAGCCCGGAGCAAAACGCCCTTGTAGAAAAGGCCCAATCCATCATAACCCACGGTGGTGGCAATCGCTGCCCTGATCTCAACGACTCCCCCTGTCGTGAATTTCGTGCCTGGCGGGAGATTGAAGATCAGAACCTCGGCCAAAATAGATAATTCCAACCATTTTTATGCAGGGTGTCAGTTGTGCCCCTTCACAGTTCCTCTAATCTGAGGAGGACTGAGACCGGCACTATTTATACCCTTAGCTGATATAAGCAATTGCTGAATGTTTCATGGGAGTGTACTTATCCGGTGTTTGGTAAACCAAAGACCGGAGAAGGTACCCATGATGAACTTTCGTAAAATTAACTCCTTACTCGGAGGCATGGTTCTATTCGTGAGCCTGCGGGGATATGCCCAGGAGCCGAAAAAAGAAGATATCCTCCCTGAAAAACGTCCGGAAGAGACGGCAGCCAAAGCGGACGCCCCCGTAAAGCAGGGTTGGATGCGGCGCCTTTCTCTGGGACTCGTGGGACAGTACAGCGAATCTGAGAATGTCACCGGCAAACCCAATGGCAATTCGTCCACTTTGGGGACCAAAGACAATTTTAAAATGAATCTCGTGGAGGGTCAGAGTGAATGGCGTAACGAAGTGGATTTGGTGTTTACCAACTCCCGTAGCACTGCGCTGCCCCGCACCATCAAGTCGGAAGACAGCCTGAAACTCGAAACGATCTATCTGTTTCATCTCGCATCCATGCCTCAGGTTGGTCCCTACGCGCGGGCCAATGTACAAACTCAAATGGCGGACGGCTATGATGAACGGGCCAGCGACGTAACATACGTGGTCACCGATCTAAACGGTGGTGTGCAAACCACGACGGACGACCGCCTCAAGTTAACCGACGGTTTCCGCCCCACCACCACTAAACTTTCTCTGGGTGGTTTCTACGATATCCTCAGGAGTGTCCCCGTGAATGCTGAATTCCGGCTCGGTGCTGGGTACCGCCACTTTGCAGCCAATGGGCAATACGTGGTGCGGGATGTTGCAACGACTCCAGAAATCGAAGTATTTGGCATTGAAACCACCAAGCAGTTCGGTGCGGAAACCGGTCTGACGGTGGGTGGCGATTTGATGGAAAAAAAGGTGACCTACAAGCTGAACGGTGAGGTCCTGGTCCCCTATTGGGAGCGGCCTAAGCCTGAGCCGGACAATAAAACCCCGATGGAACGAAAAATCACGGAGGTGACGTTTGACCTCGCTCTGCATCTGATGGCGAATCTGTCTTTGAACTATCAGATGAAAAGCGTGCGGGATCCCGCAGTATACGACAAGGCGCAGACCACCCAGTCGGTATTGGCCAATCTTAGTTACGTCTATGAGGACTGATCGTCACCCACGAGCATAGCTCCAATACGCAAAGGAGAGCATTATGTTAAAGGACTTTAAAGAATTTGCAATGAAGGGCAATGTGGTTGACATGGCCGTCGGTGTGATCATCGGCGGTGCCTTCGGCAAGATCGTCAACTCGCTGGTGAATGACATCATCATGCCTCCGTTGGGAGTGTTGTTGTCCAACATGGACTTTTCCCATATGGCGGTGGTGCTGCGTGAGCAGAGCGGCGAAACGCCGGCAGTGACCTTGAAATACGGAATGTTCCTCAACACCGTTCTGGATTTTCTGATTGTGGCATTTGTCATCTTTTTGGTGGTGCGGCAGATGATTCGTTTTAAAAAGGCGGAGAAGCCGGCACCGACAGCGGCGCCGACCACTAAAGAATGTCCCAAATGCCTCTCGCAGATCCCTCTGAAAGCAACCCGTTGTGCTCACTGCGCAGCTGATCTGTAATTTCAAAACATATCGTTCGCGGACATGCAGATGTCCGCGGATCTTCACGCTGGAACCGAGGACGCTCTCGACAACGCTGCGACCGGCATGGGCGAGATTGTGGCCTAGGCCACAAAATATCGGTAATCAAAGAACCAACTTTAGCTCCCTGAACAAACGACGACGCACTGCTTGTCCTTGAACACTATGTTGCTAGCGTTTTCTGGTGATGTAATATCGTCGATCCAGAGCATAACAAGCGCGAACGCGCCATATTTAGGGCATGTTCGGCAATAAACCGCCGCTTTTACCCAGCTGCACAGCCATTTCATGACAATTCAAGCTTTATCCCGTTCCACTTCATTGGGTAACTCTGCATGCTCTGCATCGGCTCTGAAATTTTTATCAACTTGTCGCTGCCGCTGCTTCGATAATAATCATTTTTCTGAGGTTGAACCCCAAAATCGCGCGGTGGCCGCACCT
>JAKQGS010000016.1 GCA_029556045.1 Pseudomonadota bacterium
AGAATTACCCAATGAAGTGGAACGGAATAAGACCTGAATTATCATGAAGTGGCTGTTCAGCTGGGTAAATGCGGCGGTTTATTGGCGAACGCGCCCTAGCTAACGGACACATACAACGGGCATCGAACCGTTCTTGGCACCGTTGGCCGAGCCCCCGTAAGTCGGGTCGATGCCCCACGCATAGGTCGTAGCGCCGGAAGACGTCGACGACGACCAATACCAGGTCGCTGAAAGACTGAGTTTTGTCGTGGCTTTTTGACTCCAGATGCCATCGGTGTATGCCTGCAACAGCTCTTTTTGGGTGGGTAAGCGCCAGTCGGCGTAGCCACCGTAGTTTAGGTTGTCGCATTGGGTGATCCCATTTTGCCACGTATACGAGCCCCGGTCGCTTGTCCACATCATATTTGTGATTTGATCTTTAAACACACATGCTTCAGTACCGTTACAAAGGTTATCCGCTGCCGTACCACCGCCGGCTCCCGTGTCATTGGTGCTGTCCATCACCCAGTTAGCACCGGTGGCTTGATCCCAGCCGCTTGGGGCGGTGGTGGGGAACGCACCGTTAAGATTATAATCATCAACCGTATCCCAAACATCGGTTCCAGCAACAGCTGGGGCAGTTGAGTTATTGTAAACGCCTTTCATGTTCTTGTAAAAAACAAGATTTCCAGCTTTGCCACCCACTGTTTTCCCTTTTCGGATATCCCAGGTGGAGTACGCACTGGTGTCGGCGGATTTGTAGGTAGAGGTGGTAACGCAGCCGGTTTGGCCATCTCCCGTGCAGTCGGAACCTGTTACAGCACTGCCAGAAGTACCAAAGATCGAAATGCCCGAGACGAAATTAGCAGCCGCAATATCATCATCCCCAGCACCGGTTTGGTAACTGCCATCGGAGGTCCAGTATTCAAAGGCTGTTGAGGATTTCACCTTGACATTATAGGTGGCGTTATCAAGGTCCGCTGTCGCAGACGCTGATGGCAGAGGATAGGTGGCCGATGGATAATCACCGGAAACTCCAAAGATGCTCACACCGCTTTTAATTTTACCAGCCACCAGATCCGCGTCGCCGCTCACCGTGAATTGACGATAGAGTGAGGCGTTAAAGGTTTGATCTGAGGTACCAGGGGTGATCGTGCTGGTCGGATGCCAAGAGGAAGAAGTTAAGACCTTTTTAAAGAAATTATAATTTATACGTAATTTCATATAGTTATATTTTGCCAAAAATTTTAAGCCATGATGCATCAACTTTTCGTCAGAGGATTGTAACTTTTTCTGGTTAGATAATTATGCGAAAGCACACGTATGCTCTTTTTAACGCTTCAACACGGAGTTAAAGCCGGTTTTCGAAACAATCGAAACATACCACTAAGATTCTGGGCCGAAGGACTAATTGGATGTTTGGAAGCTTGGGCAATGAGTTGAGGTAGCGTGGATGTTGACTTGGTAAAGATTGGACATATATCAATGATAACAGAATGATGTCTCACTTAATCTGATGCGTAAGAAAAGCCATTTTCTCCCTTGCCTCATTATTTATAGTTAGTTTATCCTAGTTTAGCTATAATCAGCTATACATGCATAATATTAGGTAAGATTGTTATATATGAACCCACTTTTGAATCCATTCTCTCCTGGCGCAGGATCACCTCCACCTGAATTGGCGGGTCGTACCACAATTATAGAGAGAGCCAAAATCGCACTTGTTCGCGTGAAAAATGGCAAGCCTGAAAAAAGTATGATGTTGGTCGGATTGCGAGGCGTTGGAAAAACCGTTCTCCTTAATCGTATCAGTGAAATGGCAGAAGAAGAAAAATATGAAACTATTTTTGTCGAGGCTCACGAAAATAAATCCCTGGCCGCTCTTCTACTTCCCCACTTAAGGCAGCTACTTTACCGCCTCGATCGCATTGAAGGCATCAGCGAGAAAGTTAAAAAAGGTTTCCGTGTTTTAAAGAGTTTTTTCAATGGAGTGAAGGTTGCGGTACAGGATATTGAATTTTCGTTAGACGTTGATCCAGAAACTGGTACTGCAGATAGCGGTGATTTAGAAGCAGATCTTCCCGCTTTATTTGAATCTATTGGACTAGCTTCCTCCGATCGAAAAATCCCGGTAGCTATCATTATTGACGAACTTCAGTATCTCTCGGAAAAAGAACTGAGTGCTTTGATTATGGCGATGCACCGCATTTCCCAAAAGCAGTTGCCACTCATATTAGTAGGAGCAGGATTACCGCAATTGGTTGGTCTGGCAGGAAAATCCAAATCATATGCCGAGCGACTTTTTGATTTTCCGAATTTAGGCCCTCTGGAAGGACTTGACGCGATCAATGCTTTGCAGGAGCCAGTCTTAAGTCAAGGTGTGAAATTTTCGCAGGAGGCAATGGCGGAGATAGTCGATAAGACTAAAGGTTATCCATACTTTTTGCAGGAGTGGGGGTATCAAGCCTGGAACGTGGCACCTTCTTCACCCATTGATCTTTCATCCGCACTCTTAGCGACCAATAAAGCGATCTCTCGACTCGATGAAAGTTTTTTTCGTGTCCGTTTCGATCGGTTAACCCCATCTGAAAAGAAATATTTACGAGCACTTGCTGAACTTGATGAAGATAGACATCGATCAGGCGACGTTGCAGAGAAGATGGGAGTAAAAGTCCAAAGCGTCGCTCCCATTAGAAATAGCCTGATAAAAAAAGGTATGATTTACAGCCCAGCTCATGGGGATACCGAATTTACAGTGCCATTATTTGGTGAGTTTATGAAAAGGGTGATGGTGTAAATTGGATTTCCAAATTGTGCCCCAATTTTTCCGTTAGTTTTATTCTTTCCATAGGTCAGATTGTTCCTTGAAAATTCGGCATCATAGATTGAATTTTCATGATTTCATCTATCTACCCATAATTATTGATGTATCCCGCACGAAAAACGACGGCAGGGCATGGGCTTTCATTTCATCATTGGAACGGGCAGAAGGACTTTGTTATCGGAGCAGATGGCAGCCCCTGTTCCCTCTTGCCTTGCGAGGGACTCTCTTTTCCATTAATACCAAGGGAACATCCAAAACCACGTTCTACCCTGGGAGGGCTCCGAGATGACGTTAAAAGCCGGTGACAAGGTTCCCCATTTTTCCGTTCCGGACGACCAAGGCCATATGGTGACCCCTGAGCAGTTCCAAAAGGGGACCACCGTCTTCTTTTTTTATCCCAAGGATGATACTCCGGGATGCACCAAAGAAAGCTGTGAATTCCGGGACTTGATGCCAGCATTTCGAGACAGGAACATCGCGGTTTATGGCATCAGCGCAGACGACACCAGCAGCCACCAGGCGTTTCGCTCCAAGTACGACCTCAACTTTCCTCTCTTGGCTGACACCGACCGCACCCTTTGCCGCATGTTTGGGGTGTGGGGCATGCAGGAGTGGAAAGGCAAAACCTATGAAGGCATCGCCCGCACCACGTTTGTGATCAACAGCGAAGGGGTGGTGGATCGCGTGTATGAAAATGTCAATCCGGTGGGGCATGCGGACGAAGTGTTGAAAAACTGCCCCTGATGCCGCTTTGCGGCCCCTGCCGCAGGGATTGTAATTGACGATAATTTAAGGTAAAAATATCCGCTTATCGTGCGATCAATCGGGATCTGCCCGCAGGCCGCCTCAAATGGAGGCGGATCTGCTGATGACACAAGGAATGCAATGTATGGATCGGTCTGGCTCGTTTGTCTTTCAATCTCTAATGACCCTGGCTCTTGGCTTTTTCTCCGGTAACGTATGGGCTGGCAAGGATCTGGTGTACTGCTCCGAAGGTAGCCCCAGTATCTTTAACCCACAGCTGGCCACCGATGGCACTACGTTTAACGCGACCCGCGGCATCTATAATCGCTTAGTGGAATTTAAAACCGGAGAGACCACCATCATTCCCGGACTGGCGGAATCGTGGGATGTGAGCAAAGATGGTCTCACCTATACGTTCAAGCTGCGCAAGGGTGTTAAGTTTCATAAAACCGCCAACTTCACACCCTCACGGGAATTCAACGCCGATGACGTGCTGTTTTCCTTCAACCGCCAACGCCTGAAAGACCATCCTTATCACCTGGTCAATGGTGGCTCCTATGAATACTTCCGCAGTATGGAAATGGGAACGATCATTAAAGATCTGCAAAAGATGGATGATCACACGGTTAAATTTGTATTGAGCAAACCCGAATCTCCCTTTCTGGCGAATCTGGCTATGGACTTTGCCAGCATTCTTTCCAAAGAATATGCCGATAAACTGATGTCAGAGAAAAAGGCCGACACACTGGATCTGCAACCCGTCGGAACAGGGCCCTTTATTTTTGTCAAATATGTCAAGGATCAGGTGATCCGCTACAAGGGCAACGAGCAGCATTTCCGCGGTAAACCCGCTTTGGATAACCTGGTGTTTACCATCACCCAAGATCCCAACGTGCGGATGCAAAAACTGAAGGCCGGTGAATGCCAGTTTGCCACCGAACCACCGCCGCAGGACATTCCTGGTCTCAAACAAAATCCTGGTCTGGCGGTGATGGAACAGGCCGGATTGAACGTCGGTTACATCGCCATGAATGTGGAGAAAAAACCCTTCGATAACAAGCTCGTTCGTCAGGCCATCAACCATGCTCTCAATCGTCAGGCTTATATTGAAGCTATTTATTTTGGCAATGCCACCACCGCCGTCAATCCGCTTCCCCCCACCATCTGGGGGTATAACAGGGGGATCAAGGACATGGACTACAATCCGGAAAAGGCCAAAGAGCTTCTGAAAAAAGCTGGATTTCCCAACGGTTTTGAAACAGAGCTGTGGACTTTGCCGGTTTCCCGCCCCTACAACCCCAATGGCAAAAAAATGGGAGAAATGATGCAGGCGGATCTGGCGAAAGTGGGCATCAAGGTCAAACTGGTGACCTATGACTGGCCCACCTACCTTGCCAAATCCAAAAAAGGCGAACATGCCATGATGCAAATGGGTTGGACCGGTGACAACGGGGATCCGGACAACTTCCTGAACGTCCTCCTGGGATGCCCGGCAGTGTCCGCTGGATCCAACTATGCCCGCTGGTGCCATAAGTCCTATGCAGCCCTGATGGATAAAGCCCGCACCGTGACCGACATCAAAGAACGCGCCAAACTCTATGAAAAAGCGCAGACCATCTTCAAGGAAGAAGCCCCCTGGGTGACCATTGCCCACTCCAAAGTTTTCCGGGTCATGTCCAAAAAAGTGGATGGCTATAAAATCGACCCGTTTGGGGGCGATCATTTTGAAACCGTGACCGTGAAGTAGCCATTCCCATGCCCTTCTTCCTGATTCGCCGCATCGCCACGCTGGCCCTGACATTTGTCGGGGTTTCCGTGCTGGCGTTTGCCATGATCCGGTTGGTGCCGGGTGATCCGGTTCTGTTGATGCTGGGGGAAAAAGGAGCTGCGCCGGAAGTCTATGCTGAAATGCAGGCCAACCTGGGCCTGGATAAACCTCTGCTGACCCAATACGTCCAATACATCACCAAGGCACTGCAGGGGGATCTGGGGGTCTCGATCTTTTCCAAACAGCCGGTTTGGGATGAATTCATTACCCGCTTTCCCGCCACCCTTGAGCTTGGTCTGATGGGTATGCTCTTTGCCGTGGTTTTGGGAATCCCCTTGGGCACCATCGCCGCGGTACGACGCAATAGCATCATCGACTATCTTCTGATGGGGGTTTCCCTCATCGGCTATTCCATGCCCATTTTCTGGTGGGGTTTGCTGCTGATTTTATTTTTTTCGGTCCAATGGGGTATTGCCCCGGTATCCGGGCGCATCGACATTCTCTACGACATTCCCACGGTCACCGGCCTGATGTTTGTGGACACCCTTCTTAGCGACGAGGGTTGGCCGGCATTCTGGGATGCCTTGCATCACATCATGCTACCAGCCATTGCGCTGGGCACCATCCCGCTGGCGGTCATCGCCCGTATGACACGATCGAGTTTGCTGGAAGTGCTGGGGGAGGACTACATTCGCACCGCCCGCGCCAAAGGATTGAACCGCACTCGCGTTATTTTTATTCATGCCCTCCGTAACGCCATGATCCCCGTCGTCACGGTTATCGGCTTGTTGTTTGGCAGCATCATCACGGGCGCCATACTGACAGAAACCATTTTTTCCTGGCCCGGTATCGGCAAGTGGATCGTCACCAGCGTCACGGCACGGGATTATCCAGTTATTCAAGGGGGCATGCTATTGATCGCAGCCCTGGTGATCGCCACCAATCTCACCGTTGATCTCATCAACTCCTTGATGAATCCCAAACTGCGGGAGCAGCGATGACCGCTTCCACGACCTCCGCCCCCGAAGACTTTGATGGCGCAGGCCGATCCGCACCGGATACCTCCAGCCTGCTGGGAGAATTTTGGTTTTTCTTTCGCCAAAACCGGGGTGCCCTTATCGGACTCATCATCGTTGCCCTGTTTGCCATAGCGGCCCTCGGGGCCCCCTGGTTGACCGCATACGATCCCGCCGCTATCGATACAGCGGCCCTGCGTTTGCCGCCATCCTTTGTGGAGGGCGGCTCCCCGGCCCATTGGTTGGGAACGGATGATGTGGGGCGGGACATCTGGTCAAGACTGGTCTTTGGCGCCCGCGTTTCTCTGGGGGTCGGCGCCTTTGTGGTTTTGATATCCATGACGATCGGCACGTTTCTGGGATTGATCGCCGGCTATTTTGGCGGATTTTGGGACCAACTCATTATGCGGATCGTGGACATTGTGATGACGTTGCCCTCGATCCTCCTGGCGATCGTCGTGGTGGCCATCCTGGGACCAAGCCTCACCAATGCGGTACTGGCGGTCAGCATAGTGGCCATTCCCAACTTTGTGCGGATTGTCCGGGCTTCCGTCATGGCGGAAAAGGTCAAACCCTATGTCACCGCTTCCCGCTGTTTCGGAGCGGGAGCGCCACGCCTGATCTTTGGCAATATCCTGCCCAACTGCATGGCACCGCTGCTGGTGCAGGCCTCTCTGGGATTCAGCGATGGCATTTTGAACGCAGCGGCCCTGGGATTTCTGGGTCTGGGGGCCCAGCCCCCCACCCCCGAATGGGGCACCATGCTGGCGGATGCCCGCTCCTATATCGAAAGCGCCCCCTGGCTGGTGACCC
>JAKQGS010000027.1 GCA_029556045.1 Pseudomonadota bacterium
GAAAATCACCGCCGCAAATGGCATACCGATACGTTGATGCAGGAGAAAACGGGCTTTGAGGTAGAGATCCTTCTGGGACGGGTCGTCCTTCATTTGCGCTTTGATTTCGTTGACATAACGCCACAGTTTGCGGGGGGGATAGCCCCGATAGTCATCGCTGGCGTTATCGCTGCCCAGAATCTGATCCTCAAATATGCGGATCAGGTCCAGTTCCGCCTTTTTAAATTTCACAATGGTGGAATTATCATGGAGCACCTCGGAGGAATAGATCACCCCGTAGTCAAACGACATCCGCAGGTTGCCCGCTTCCACCGAGCCGGTGATGGAGGCGCTGGGAGCCAACAGGGTGAACTTCTGATTGGACTGCAGTGCCCCAGGGGCCAGCATCACATTGACAAACCGGGAACGGTCCGGAGAGATCTCTTCCGCATAAAGCACATATCCCAGGAAATCATCGATAAACACCCCGGGTTTCATGCTCACTTTCATCATATTATCCAACTCGGTCTGGGTCTTGCGGTGATAAAAATCTACGGTTTCCCGTCGCCCCCACGGCTCAAAAAAAAGAGCCGCCCCAGCCGCAATAAAATAAAGTGCGATCCCGACCCCGATGATGGGCATCGAGACTTTTTTGAGTGAATACCCCGATGCCAGCATGGCGGTGTATTCACCATCTGCCGAGAGACGACCAAAGGCCAACAGCACCGCAAAGAGATAAGCCATCGGGATCGTAAAGGAGAAAAATGGCAGAAGAATAAAGAGAAACGGCAGCAGGACGTTTTCCAGCGTCAGACCAAAGGTCACAATCAACTCGGAAATACGAATCAGCTGGGAAATTACAATCACGGCACTTAACACACAGAGAGTCGTGAAAAACTGCGGGATCACCTCTTTCACAATGTAAAAGAAAAGGGTGGGAGCATAATAATTTCGCCAGGATCCCAACATGCGTGTAACCTGCTCGATTTTCTGGAAAACTTTGTGTCAAAATAGCATGGGTTTATGTATACTATATTATTGAGAACTAAACCATCATGCCAATCTGAATTATTTCCGTAGGTTAATCCCCTCCGGAACAGATGGGTCATTCAAAATACCGGGTGTTTATGCATCACCACCACGCATCATCACAGCGGTGTCTGAAAAACACGCTGTTGGTTGGGGGCCTTGTCAGCGCCTTGCTTGCCGGGGGCGGTATCTTTGGTTGTCAAAAATCCCGAGCCCAAAAAGCGCTGAGCCTTCCGGATCTGCCGGAGATCCCTAACAATTTGCCATCGGTGGTAGATAACCCAGGAAAACTCTTTTTAAAAAACGGCCCGGAAGGCGGAGAGCTGACAATCATTCCCGAAATCCAGGGGCATATTGAAAACTTTGTGCAATCACGCGGTAATCCCGTTGCCGCATCCGTGGTAGTTGATGTGAAGACCGGGGATATTCTGGCGATGGTGCAGGGACAACAGCCGGAGCGCTGGGGGGGCACCACCCACTCGGCACTGCACCCCGGTTTTCCTTCAGCGTCACTTTTTAAGACGGTGGTTACTGCGGCGGCCTTCGAATTTTCGGATGTGGACAGCGAGGCCCCGATCGGACTGGCTGGGGGTTGCGCCCATGTGGGCTCCGCTGGAATCTGGATGCGCCGGGATACCTCGCAACGAGCGAACAAGATGACGCTGCGACGGGCGTATGGCCACTCCTGCAACGGTTTTTTTGCTAAGATCGCCATCAATCGCATCGGCCTGGGTAGCATTCTCGCCATGGCGCAACGGTTTGGCTGGAATGGCTCCCCCATCCCGGCGGATTTTAAGGTGCCGGTGAGCCGCATGAATGCTCCTGCTCCGGAAAGCTCCAGCGTGCAAACGGTGGGGCGTTTTGCCGCAGGCTTTGGGCTGGTGGGCATTTCCGCGGTGCATGCTGCATGGCAGGGGCTGGCGGTGGCTAATAACGGTGTGTCCAAACCCATCAAAATCTTTAAAAACTCACCATTGAACAACCTCGGCCCTATGTCGCCGCAGCTTTCCGACCGGGTGATCCAACCGGAGACCGCCTCCCGCATCCGTTCGGTCATGGAAGCCACCATCAGCGGTGGAACCGCCAGTCACGCCTTTCGCCACGGACCTATTAGAAAATTGCGGGATTTCATCGGCGGCAAAACCGGCACACTGACCGGGCATAATCCGGAGGGTCTCACCACCCTGTTTGTAGGTATGATGCCACTCGATAATCCAGAAATTGTGGTGGCTTCCGTGGTGGTTCTTGAGAACTTCTGGCGGTTTAAAGCCACTAATTTAGCCGCAGAATCTTTCCTTGCTTATGCTGAGTATAAAAAAAAATTCTCGACGGCCGCAGCGGGCCAGTCCCCGGAAACTAAGCAAGGCGATCGACACCTCCGCTAATTCAATGTTATAAAAGCTCCCACCCTTCGAACCGTTTTCAGCCAGGGGACCTCAGCACCATGCAACAGCCATCCATACCCGTTGTTGACCTGCGGGACTTTCACACACTTGACATTGGCAAACGCCAGGCATTTATCCTCACCGTGGGAGATGCCCTGCGGGACATCGGCTTTTTTGCCCTGGTGCATCACGGCATCGATGCGGATCTCATTCAAAAAGCCTACACCGTACAATCACGTTTTTTTGATCTGCCCACCGCCAGCAAAACCCGCTACGAAGTTGCGGAGCTGGGGGGACAGCGGGGATATACCGGTTTTGGCAAAGAGCATGCGAAGGATCATCATGCGCCGGATCTTAAGGAATTCTGGCACATCGGACAGCCCTTCAGCGAGGCCGAAGCCAAGGACAAGGGATATGCCGTCAACCTATGGCCAACGGAGTTACCTGAATTTAAAACCGTGATGATGGACCTCTACCATCGACTGGAAATCTGTGCTCTGCAGCTATTGGAGGCGTGCAGCCTGTATCTGGGTGAGCCTGCCGCAAGGTTGCGTGACATTGCGGTCAAGGGTGATTCGATTCTGCGTTTGATCAATTATCCCCCGATCCCCGCGGATGTGCATCCTCTCAGCGTGCGAGCAGCGGCTCACGAGGACATTAATCTGATCACCCTGCTGATCGAAGCCACCGCATCCGGACTGGAAATCAAAGACCGCAACGGCCAGTGGCTGCCGGTGGTCACACCCCCGGGCTGCATCATCGTGGATGCGGGGGATATGTTGCAAAACCTCACCAACGGATATCTGAAATCCACCACACACCGCGTGGCCAACCCGGATAATTCCCGCGAACGCCGTCTATCGATGCCGTTCTTTATGCACGCGCGACGGGAGGTGCCGCTTGATCCGATGCCGGCATGCGTGCGCCGCACCGGTGGCACGGAGTTATTTCCCAAGATCACCGCGGGAGACTATTTGATGCAGCGGCTGCGGGAAATCGGATTAATTAAATAATTGTTAGGTAGGCGATCGCAGCTCACAGGCGATGGTGACATACCCCTCTACCCGGGGGCGGAACACCAACTTCTGGCCCACTTTGAGATTTTTGATCTGCCCCTTATGCACATCGTGGGGAAAGAACATGATATTGCCCTTTTCGAAGGCGGGATCCTCCACCTTGAGCCAGCCGACACGGTCCGGATTGTAGTGGGTCACCACTCCCACAAATTCGTTATCTCCGGATGAACCCTCCACCACCATCGCACCGGATTTGTCGAGGCGGTCCCGCGCCTGCTGCATGGCGTGCAGCTTGGCATCGTTTTTCTGCACAAAGATATAGAGCATGTGTTTAGCGCGGGTGCAGGCCACATACATCAGACTGGACATGATGGGGTTGGTCATGGGCAGGTTGTATTCGCTGATGTTGAAGATGATACCCACCGAGGTTTCCAAACCTTTAAAGCTGGCAATTGTGGACACATTGATCTGATGGCTGGGATCCTCTTTTTCCCCGGCCGTCTTTTTCTTGCGTTCAGAAATATCCAGGAGTTTGTAGTGCCCCACTTGGGACTGGGGGAAAAGTACCGAACCTTCCGCAAACGGTTTCCGAGCGGACAGCAACGTCAGGTCGTTGGGGTCCATGTTTTCTTTTTTAAGAAGATGGAGAAACAGCTCATCCAACTTTTTGCGGAAATCTTCCGGGGAATCGTAGGCAATGATCTCCGGCAAATAGCCCAGGCGACCACTGTGGCTTTTCAACACCTCTTTGCCGGTGCGGAACGCCCGTGAAAACCCCGCGATTTCGCGGGTGCTGCGGTAGTTGTGCACAAGTGGAAAGTAGGGGGGTTTGATGGGAAGGACATCCTCTGGCACAAACGACTTGTCGCTGCCACCGGAACCAAAAACCCCCTGACTGCGATCAAAGAACACGTAGAATCGGCTTTGCTCCGGATCCTTCAGAACAGTTTCAATGGCCTCCCACCAGAAGGGCTGCACATCCTGCGCTTCGTCGCATAACAGCACTTCGTAGCGTTTGCTGGATTGTTGAATGGCCTTCTTGAGGCGATCGGGACCTTCATATTGAATCCAGTCCTCGCGACTACCCTCAAAACTTCCGGGTTTTTTCAGAACATCAACACCAAAAGTGCCACCCAGATCTCCATAGGTTTCAACGTCTACCCCCTCACCCAATTCCTTTTTGAGGTAAACATTTAACAGGGGATTGCTGGAGAGGATCAGGACGCTTTGCCCGCTGTCGCGGTAGTGTTTGGCAAGCATGATGGCCAACATGGTTTTACCGGTTCCTGCCTCACCCTCCACCGCCAGTCGCTGCATACCAGCCACCGGCGTGATCAAGGTTTCGTGGATCACCTCCACGTCTTTCATGCGCAATTCGTGGCTTTTGAGGTAGTCCTTGAGAAACAGACGAGTGGCAAAATTAAATCCCGCCAAAACCCGGTGCAGGTTCTCCCCCACGTCTGCAAAAGCCAGAAATTTTTCTGGTTGACTCTGCTGGACGATCTCAAAGAGGGATTTTTCAAAATCCTGCAACCGTGTGCGCCCCAGCAGCAGAGACGGTTCGATGGCTGCCGTCGCCGGAAAGTCGCTCTCCTGCACGGTAGGAAAACACACAAGGTGGGAAACAGGCACCTTGATGTGATTTTTCTTTAAGAAGCGGAGAAACCGGCTCTTCCAGTTCAATGCCTGCTGAAAGGGATTTTTGATGGAAAAGGTTTCCCCATGGCGGTTCACCGAGAAAAATTCGCCCCGCTGGGCATCAAACTTGATCTGACCTCCCTTCACTTCAATCACAATGGCGCCGAGCTTGCGGTGATAGAGCACAAAGTCGATTTCGTTATCCCGCAACCCTTCCCCGGGCTCAACCATGGATAACGTGCAAGAGTAATAAACCTGCCAATCATCCCCCAGTTTTTCTTGGCAAAGCTGATAGATCTGCTCTTCCGCCCGGCTGCTGAAGATCACACGGGCGCTGCGGATATCCGGGAAAATGCGAGCCATATTGGTACTGTCTCCAGAGTGGGAATATTTTGGCACTATGACTTAGTATTTTAGCAGTATTAGGGACTTTTATAAAAGTTTCCACGGAGCAAACCAAACCCGATGACCAAATCGTCATCGGGTCCAGTGTTTAAAGAAGTATCAAGGCGGTAGAAACCGCCAGACAATTAGTTACCAAGACGGGAGGTTCGACGAGGAGCTATCGTATTGTTTTGCGAGGTAAATGTCCCGGTTACGCCTTGCGATACGGCGTCAGGACTGGTTTTGGTGAAAGAAGCGATGATGTCGCTTTGCAGACGTTCACCGACGTTGCCATGCAGTGTGAATACATTATAAACAGCGATAGCCAAACGCTCACCGATGTTACCGTGAACTGTAAACTTCTGCACGATGTCAGAGATCAGGCGGTCGCTGATATTGCCTTTTTCAGACATGGCTGTCCAAATAGCTTGAGCCACATCCACATTGCTTTCCGAAAAAACCAAAGATACGTCACGAACCAAAGACTCCGAAACCAACTTGCCGTGCTCATTGAATTTAGCCAATGCTTCAACCATATAGATGGCGCCCGCATTTTTGGTTTCTTTCAGGCGGTTCAAGAGCGATCGGATATGCAAAGCTTGCTCAGCCAGTGATTCCGCGCTGGGAGCTTCCGCCGCAGCAACGGTCGCCCCTTCATAACCGCTGACAGTACTGTTGTTATTGGTTCCACAAGCCATTGCCAACATTCCGATCATTCCAACGCACAGCAATTGGGTCTTCATCAGTAACTCCTCTCTAAGTGAAAAAAAAGATATCACGACATGATTTCTTTTCTGCACAGGAAGTGCCAAACCATGACTGTCTAAATATTCTTTTTTAACGGGTGGTTATTGCGAGGGCATTGGAGGGACTGTTCATTGCTTGTGCGGATTTGACTCGAACGCTAACATGCGGCTTTTTGGCTCATATAGCTTGCAAATTTTATCACACTGAAAGTACTTAGTTTCTTCTGCATGAGCCTTAGTCGACTCATGACCCACGAGCATTGCCATTTTTTTAGGACAATTTTCGCCATCAACTGTCACCTTACAATCAGTTACGGCAGGCATTCACCATTGTCGCAACCTCTTCATCACCCAGAAAGGCGCCGTGGATTCGTATGGTACCACGATCGGAGAGGTACAGCATATCCCCCTTGCCCAGGAGGGTTTCCGCCCCCATGGCGTCCAGAATGGTGCGGGAGTCGATGCCGCTGAGGACCCGGAAAGCCACGCGGGTTGGAAAGTTTGCTTTAATCAGACCGGTGACAACCTCAGCTGACGGACGCTGGGTGGCAATCACGAGGTGGATACCAGCCGCACGGGCTTTTTGCGCCAGGCGGGTGATGGGAGTTTCCGCTTCTTTCCCCAGCACCATCATCATATCTGCGAGTTCGTCCACAATCAGGACAATATAGGGCATGGGGCTCCATTTACCCTCATAATTGACAAAGTTGGACTTCTTTTTTGATTGAATGATCTGATTAAACGACTGGATGTTTTTGGCACCCAGAGCTTGCATACGCAGATAGCGCTCTTCCATCTCGTCGACCAGGGCATTCAGAGCCTGACGAGCACCCGCCACCGGATCGGTAACCACCGGACATGCCAGATGGGGTAGGTTGTTAAACGCCGCCATTTCCACCATTTTGGGATCGATCATGATAAAACGCAGCGATTGGGCCGTGTGGCGGCACAGAAGAGACGCGATCAAAGTGTTCATAAATACACTCTTGCCGGAGCCCGTTGAGCCAGCCACCAGCAGGTGAGGCATTTTCGCAAGGTCAGCAACCACGGGTTTACCGTTGGTATCAACTCCCAACGCGATCGGCAGCTGCAATTCGGGCGACTGAAATTCCGGTGCATTGATGATGTTGCCAAAACCAATGGTGGAGGCGCGATCGTTAGGCACTTCAAAGCCCAATACGTTTTTGCCGGGGATGGGAGCCAGGATACGCAGGCTGCGGGCGTGCAGCATGCGAGCCAGGTCGTCGGATAAACTTGTAACCTTGGCAACCTTGGTGCCGGGAGCCGGTTCAAATTCAAAGGTAGTAACCACTGGTCCCTCTTGAATAGCGGTCACCCGTCCTTCCACTTTAAATTCACGCAACTGCGAGGTGATCAACTCTGCCTTTTGTTTTTTCACCACATCCGACATATGACCGGTGGAGCCGCTGCGATGAAAGATTGCAAGCTTTGGTCGGCTAGTGATGCGACCGTGGTAGTAAAAATCAAACTCAATGGGTTTTTCTTCCACCGGTTCCTTTTTCAGGGGGGCCTTCATGTCTTTGGCGAAAGCAATGCCATCGGACGGCTTTTTACGCTCGCGCTTGCGAGTCTCGCTCGTCGCGCCTTCAGTAATGGGAGCTTCTACTTGCACACGCCCCATCAGCACGTCAAGGCGATGCTGCTCGGCTGCGTTCCACGACTTCATCTTTTTTAGGAAGGCCTTGAAGAATCGAATGATCTTGTAACGCACCAGCTGTATAAATTCTGGGGTTTTTGAGATGGCCAGAAGATCCGCCATCACCATCACCACCGTCAGAGAGGTGGTGACAATGATCATAGAACCCAGGTATCCAAAATCGCGACGCAGAGGCCGGGCCAGGATTTTGCCAATGGTCCCACCGTAGCCAAACATCGGTTCACTGATTTTAATATGAGAGAGATGGATCTCACAAAAAGCCGCAAGGATGCAGGTGGCTACCCACCATCCCACCATGCGTTTACCCGTCAGTTGGATCGCATAACCACTGGCCCATGAGGCACCAATAATAAATGCTGTTAAAGGTACCAGCAGGCCTGCGATGCCAAAGAAGCCCAGGACGTCCTGAGCAATATAGGCGCCCGCTGGTCCGACATAGTTATGAACCTTGAGACTGGTAACCACACCGTTAAAATAGTCATTGGCATCAAAGCTCAGCAGCGCCAGACCGATCAAAAGCGCCAGACCCATGAATACAAATCCCATGGCCTCGTGGAGGGCCTTTTTCTTGGGAAAGTTGAGAATCCCTTGTTCGATTTGCATCACCAGCTTTTTCATCCGTCTATTCCCCTCTTCCAACTTTTGAGACAGCGCGACACCCCGTATCTTCAAGAATCGAGCCAGGGGAAAATCTTATTATGATCCTGTATTTATTGGATATTTTTGGTGCGCACCCCATGGCATTCGCATCTTGGCGTTTACGCTGTCAAACTGTTAAACAGGGGCGATGGCGAGTTGCCGAGTTGACTCAAATTAAAGGTAACCGAAAGGGGCAAATTAACCATACGACGATGAAATAATTAGCCCTTTTAAATGTCGACCCTCCCACAGCTCTCATGCTAAATTTTGGGCTCATTCTAGTCGAAGGAGTCATCAATGATGAGTCAATATGCCTCTGGTCTCATTCGTTTAATTCTCGTTGGAATCGCGTTTTTGGCGACCCCTACGTTTGCTGATGGCCTCCAACCATTGGATGAGCCGGGAATCGTGCATTTTTCCAGCGAAGTCGAGGCAAGGACCTTTTGCCGTGAAATGTACGGCTATAACGGAGACCGTGGCGCCCTATGCGCACCTTTGAGCCGCCCAGAAAGACCGTGGCAATGTCAATCCACCAGTCTGATGTACCGAAAGGCGAATACTGGAGAACGGAAGCTTCTATACTGCTGGATGGCGGACAATATGCACGGCATCAGAACTCCCACCAGCATTGACTTCGACTGCACAGGAACCCGCTGGGACTATCGTGAGAATGTTCTCATTGAAGCCGCTACGGAGAGCGAAGCTTATGACGTTTTAGAGCGTCGATACAGCAATCTTGGCACCATGAGATGCGAGGCTGATGGTCCATCACAATGGAGATGCACCTATTTCCTCCATGACGAATTCAAAACCTATCCCTTTGGATCAAAACTTTTTACGGCACTGAAGAAAGCTGAACGCGAGTGCGACAACGGTGGAGACGAGTCTTCATACTGTGAGAATATCGCCTGCACGCCGAGTCGCTGATGCGTGCCCGGTCAATTTTAATCCACGTCCTGTCATCATTTTGGGGGGTCGTTGGTTAAGATCTGCGTGCCGTACCAATCATAATAACCCGCAATCCCAGCGGGTGCCCCTGCTTCTAGGCCTATGCCCATATATTGGTAGCTTGATAGCAGGTTCTTGCGGTGGGCCGGGCTATCGCGCCACATGATAAACATTTCCCGGCCCACTTCCTCGGGATCCATCGAAAGCTGGGCCATACCGGTATTTTCGGCCCGAACCAGGGGTAGTGGCTCGTTAAAATGTTCGGGATATGCCTTAGCATAAAGCCCGCTATTCCACCCTGAATGGTCAGGTACACCCCGCTTTCCCTGTTCAATGGACCAAAAATAGCCCAACCAAGCTAGTTTGGGATGGAGTTTAAATGGTGGTAGTTTATTTTCAGCCCGAAAATCGTTTGTGAGTTTTAAAACAATGGCAGCAATCTGGCAGTTGGTCTCTGGGGTATCGAGACAAGTGTTTTCACTTTGCTGATCAGTTGTTTGGGTCTTTTGTGATCCCGAGGCTGGGCTTGATGTCGATTCCCCGTTGTGTTCGGGAGCAGGACGTTCCTGACTATCGGATGAAGCTGGTTGTTGAGCGGCATTTTCTGTATCAGCTTTAGTTTTTCGACCCGTCCCATCTAGGGGAGCCTTGGCCTGCTGGGGTCCCGCACTACATCCCAATAAAAAGATTGCAAACGCGCTGCCTATAAGCAGTGCTCTCAATCGCACTCGATTAGAGTTATCGGTCATGTGCCGTGTCCTTTTATAAAAGTCACGAATATTATTGCAAAAAACACACCAAACTAATTCTCAAAGCATTACGATAGGATAGGGGTTAGGCTGTCAATTCCTTGGACACATCTTGTTGTAACCGTAACAGGAATATAGGCTTTGGCTCAAAGGGATGATTGACGCTATCATGATGCAGCAAGTTGCATCTAAAGGAGGAATCCTACCCATGAGTCAACCGAACTTGGCCAGTATCCCGTCGATTCCCCCAGCGCTTTATGGCACTGCTTGGAAAGAAGACAAAACTGAGGAATTTGCTGCCTTAGCATTGGCATGTGGGTTTCGCGGTTTTGACACCGCCAACCAACGCAAGCACTACTATGAAGAGGGCCTTGGCAAGGCCCTGCAATCTGCCATGGCCCACGGCGTAGTGTCACGGAAAGACCTCTTCCTGCAAAGCAAGTTCACCTATGCCCACAATCAGGATCATCGCCTGCCCTATGACCCCAAAGCTTCGCTACCCGAACAGGTGAGGCAATCCTTCGCTAGTTCGTTGCAACATCTTGGCACCGACTATCTCGACTCCTATCTGCTCCATGGTCCCGAGATGACCCAGGGATTGACCGATAACGACTGGAAAGTATGGCATACGCTGGAGGCTTTGCAGAAGGAGGGGTTAGTTGGCCGGATCGGAGTCAGCAATATAAAGATCGGGCAATTGCGGGAGCTCTGCGCCGGCGCGGCAATGCAACCTTTCTTTGTTCAAAATCGCTGTTACCCGTCGATCGGCTGGGATGGGGAAGTCCGAGCCTACTGTCGTGAGCATGGCATCACCTACCAGGGTTTCAACCTCATTCGCGATCCCGTGGTTTGGCAGTCCAAACCCTTGGCAGAGATGGCCACCCGGTATCAAAAGACGCTGCCGCAGGTGATCTATCGCTGGGCAAAACAGGTGGGCATCCTGCCCATCAGCGGTAATACCCAGCGCGTCCATATCGAAGAAGCACTTGCTGTTGAGGATTTTACCCTCTCTCCAGAGGACGTTGCATCGATTTCAGGGTAATTAGGAGGAGCTATATGGCTGAATTATTGCCCGAAATTCGGAGGACAAAAGCAGGAGTCCAAATTTTACTGCGATCGTCGATCACTGATGACGCAGAGGCAGTGAAGTTCATCGCTGAGAGTGTCTTACAAGAAACGATATTCCACCTATCGGCACCGGGGGAGCTTCAGCTTACCCTCGAAAAAGTTTCGGAGCGAATCGACGCTTGTCGCAGACACCCTAGCAACTACTTGCTCATAGCCTTTCAGGACAACAAACCAATAGGAACGATTGAATTTACCGGCGGCCATCGACAGCGTATTGCCCATACCGGCGAACTGGGGATGTCGCTATTAGAGGGATTTCGGAATCAGGGGATCGGAAGTGTCATGCTAGAAGCCCTGATCGATGCCGTCCGAGCAAGCGGACGTATCGAAAAAATGTGTCTCAGCGTTCTTGGGGACAATGAGCGGGCCATTGCGCTGTACAAAAAGAGCGGTTTTATGATTGAGGGAGTTCGCCGCAATCACATCAAGTTTGAAGATGGACGCAGAGCCGACATCATTGAAATGGGGCTGCTTCTATGACATTTTCTCCGGATATCCATGCACTATGACCTATAATGCCTATGTTGACTCCGTTTTACGGGACCTTTCTGTCGATCGTCAGATCCTTAGCGTTTGCGACTACGGATGCGGCGATGCCGCTTTTCTCAAACGGAACGCAGAAACCTACCCTGGCGTTTCTCGATGGGTTGGGGTTGACTACT
>JAKQGS010000040.1 GCA_029556045.1 Pseudomonadota bacterium
AGGGGGACGAATATTTGTTGGGGTGTGTGTGAAAGTTAACCTGATTGGCTCAGAAATCTTGTTGGGATGGAGGGTGATGGGATATTCGGACGGCAAGACGAGACCCAAATGAATTAGGATCGATGCCACCAGGGGCAGGTAAAAGTGTCTTGGGACATGTCTCGACCTGTTATAAGTCCTCAATTTCTCCTCACTGGTAACCGCCGACTTTCTTTTCTGAGCTGTGGTGTCAAGGCGGCCGTCGACCGTAGGATTTTGAGAGAGATTTGCTTAAAAATATACCGCCGCAAAATACTTCCCAGAAACATGACCAACCTCGTATTTGAGGTCTTCGTGCCTAAAGTCCAATTGTTCTACACTTCCATGAAAGCCACAACCCCAGTTTTCGGTTCTATATCCGACTCCCAGATCGCCGCTCAGTCTTAGACCCAATTTCACCTCGTCATCGATAGCGATGAGTGCAATACCCATATCATTGGCGAAACTTAAATAAAAATTATTGTGAGTGAGGCTCAGCCCGTATCCTGGACCAAACTTTACGGCGGTGATTCTCAGACTTTTTTTTGAATTTTGAAAGGACTGACCGTTAAAAGTGACATCATCGAGAAATGATTGGTCGGAAACCAATTCATGACGCGATGCCCCGAACGACAGGAGTAAACTGGCTCCATTTTTTGTCTGGATGCGAGATAATTCTGTAAAGGTTCCGGGATTGTAATTGTTGGGAGCAAACAAGTATGCGCCGTTTACCACCATGGTGGTAAGTCTTCCATTTTTGAGGGCGTGCGACCGATCATAGTTCGGTGACTGACCCAGTTTAAAATCTCGAAATATTCCATCACTTCTCGAAAAAATGGTTTTCACATTCCAATTTCCATAGGTTCGGTGGACTGTAAGATCGATCGTTCTAGACTCTCCGGTCGAGTCTGAGTACACACCTCCTTTGGTGGAAAAACTTAGACCAAAAGTGTAACCATCTATCAAGAACATCGGGCCTAAACGCATCGCGTTATTGTTACTTATTTCGACAATCTCGTCTCCACCATCCTTTATCAGAATGTCCTGCTTTGAACCATCCCAAGAAAGTCCAAGAGAATAAGGGGATTTAACTTCTTCGTGGCAAGTTGCATCGTCTTTTCTAAGGCATGGAAAATAAGGTTCGATCGCGTTAAGAAATGGGTCAAATTTCTCTCCAGAAGTCTCATCAGAATTTCCAGAGCCTACGAATACACCAATATTGGCGAGGGCAAGTTGAGAGTAAATTGTAAAAAGAAAGGCAATGGTTAGTTTTTGGGGTCCACCGAATGGCATCTTTTGAATCTCCTACAGAAGTCGTTGCGTCGGCGGTCCAGTGCAATATTAAAGCCAATGCGGAATAAGATGGTAAGTGGCCGAAATTCTATAGACAAGTGTTAAAGCCTGGCACTCAATCTATTTCAATGGAAAGTCTCACTAAGTCACACATGTGTTTTTCTAGATACATCATGAGGTGAAAACTGATCTGGGACTGACGGTGTGACATGCCCAGGCTTACAGATTGGGAATTGGATTCCCAATCTGTAAGGGTTGATTTAAGCTATTGATGTTACAGCAAGAAAAATTACACCAACATTAAAACGTCTCGCTCAGCGTTATCCAGTCGTCACTTTAACGGGGCCTCGGCAGTCGGGAAAAACAACACTTTGCAGGACATACTGGTAGCGAACAATTCAAGCTCACCCATGCCATAGCGCAGTCATATATAAGCTAAGCTTTTTGCAAATGCTCCCAACTACTCGCCAGCCATAGCTTCCTTCTGCCCCTGCTCCCAGTCCACAAATCGCAGCAATATCATTCCCACCAGAAAGAAGAGCGCCACCGCCAGAATGCTGAGGCGGCTGCCACCTGTCATTTGTCCGATCAGGCCAAACATAAGGGGTCCAAATATTCCGGCAAATTTGGAGCTGACACTGAAGAACCCAAAAAACTCAGCCGAGCGTTGCTTGGGAACCATGGTGGCAAACATCGATCGGGACAATGCCTGGCTTCCCCCTTGGACCATGCCCACTCCCAGAGCCAGGATCCAAAACTGCCAGGCATGCTGCATGTAAAAGGCCAGGATGGTGATCAGCAGATAGATCGTCAGGGAGAGATAGAGTCCCGTTTTTGTGCCGATGCGATCAGCTAAAAGTCCGAACAGAAAGGAAAACGGCACGCCGATAAATTGCACCAACAAAATGGCGCCGATGAGGTCGGTGGTCCCAATGCCGACCTCTTTGCCGTAGATGGTGGCCATTTTAATGATGGTGCCGATGCCATCGTTATAGATCCAGAAGGCCAGCAGAAAAATGAAGGCCTGGCGATACTGACGAAATCCCCGGAGCGTATGGGCCAGGGAACTCAGTGACCCCAGAAGCCTTTGACCAAAGGACGCTAATGGCTCTAACGCCTGACCGTTGGTGGGCTCAGGCACGTGGCGCAGGAGGGGGATGGTGAACCAAAGCCACCAGATGCCCACACTGATAAACGATAGACGAACAGCCATTCCCTTGTCGGGGATGCCAAATTTTTCAGGCATCATGATCCAGGCTAGGTTGATGGCCAGGAGCACACCACCTCCCAGATATCCAATGGCATATCCTGCGGTCGACACCCGATGGATTTCACGCCGGGAGGCGATATGGGGGAGAAGGGATTCATAAAAAATATTGGCGGCGGAAAAGGCTATGTCCCCCACCACAAAGGCAATGGCGGCCCAAACCCAATCTCCCTCCGTCACCAGATAGAGGGACATAGAGGCCACAGCGCCCACGATGGTGGACCAACGCAGGTATTTCTTTTTGGCCCGCGCCTGGTCCGCCATGATGCCGAGAGAAGGCGACATCAGGGTGGCGATGGCCAGAGCCAGACTGGCAATATAGCCCCAATAGGCGGTGCGCAGATGGGGGGCGAGATTCGCCGCGGCCACATCGGCAAAATAGGTGGGGAGGACCGCCGCCATGACGGTGGTGGCAAAAGCCGAATTGCCACAATCGTAAAGGGCCCAGGCCCGCAGTTCCTTGCGGTCAAGCCCCAGCCGGTTCCAAAAGGTGGTGACGGCTCCCATAATTTTCCCCCATCGTGCTGTTTTTTCTACCTTAACAGGGGGCGGGCGGAGATGAAATAACATTCGATTGTTGAGTAAAAACAAGCGGTAAGCATGTCCCCCTGGGACCTTGATATTTGAGGACTTGTCGGGATGCCATGAATTCGCTATGAGGATCCCTCGAAACCGAGAAATGACAGCGGACGAAGCAGGAGATGGATGTTCATGACCAGGGGTTGGCGGTTGGCAGTGAATGCTGCGTTTGAGTTGATAGAAGCGGCCGGTTTGGTGGTTTGTCTGATTCTCGTCAAGCCGATTATGCTTTTTCGTCACTTGAATCGGCTTAAAAAAGTAGGGCGAAACTTTCGCCTGCTGTTTTCCCGCGGCCTCATCGCCAGCGCCATGCGTGTGGTGATCGACCGTGCCCTGGGCAATAACGAACTGGCAGCGGGAACCCTCAGCCATCTTTTAAACCAGTTGGAACGGGAAACCATTCCCACTGATCTGCAGGACCCCATGCATGGGATGATGACGGATTTTTATACGGCCCTGGTGCGTCTATACCTGGCGGCGGGCCGGATCGATGATGCCACCCATGCGATCGTGCGGGCCACCCATCACCTGAAGACAGAAATGCTACCGGACTTTCCCGATTTTAATGTGCGCATCGCCCATATCGTGAAAGCCGGCATTGCCGCTGGCAAACTTCTGGAGGAAGGTGGCCTTGCGACTCTGATGGTCAAACACGGCGCCGAGCCAGTGGTGGGTGCTCCTGCCCAAACCCCTCCTCGTCCGCGACTCAGTCGCCGGAAACCACTGGAGAAAATCTCGCCGCAGTCCGACGAATCAAAACGCGGTGTGGTGATCCCCTTTCCCGAGCTTCCCCTGCATTAATCCCATTGTGACTCCCCCGACTTCAGGATAAAATCCAGTGCTTTATCGAATCATGTGCGGGGGTTCCTCAACGTGCCAAAAAAAGACACCAGTCATCCCGACTACTACCATAAGGTGGTGGATTGTCAGTGGGCCTGTCCGGCTCATACCAATGTTCCCGAATATATACGGTTGATCGCGCAAAAACGTTTTGACGATGCCTACATGCTGAATCGCGAGAGCAATGTTTTTCCGGGCATTCTCGGACGCATATGCGATCGTCCCTGCGAACCCGCCTGCCGGCGCGGTCGGGTGGACGAAAAACCGGTGGCCATCTGTCGCCTCAAACGGGCGGCCGCGGATTTGCGGGGTGACATCACTGCCCGACTTCCGGCGATTCCCGTCCAAAAGAATGGCAAACGGGTCGCCTTGATCGGGGCGGGACCGGCGTCACTGACGGTGGCCAACGATCTGGCGCCGCTCGGTTATGAATGTGTGATCTTTGAAAAGCAGGTCAAGCTGGGAGGTGCCATGCGCGCCTCCGTGCCGGGATTTCGCCTGCCGGAAGATGTATTGGATGAAGAAATCGCCTATATCACCGAGCGGGGTGTTGAGGTGCGGGCCGGAGCAGCGGTGACCAGCCTCAAGGGTTTGTTGGCGGACCGTTTTGATGCGGTTTTTGTAGGCTCCGGTGCTCCGTTGGGACGGGATCTCAAGATCCCCGGTCGTGACGACGTGGGGCAGCATGTCCATGTGGGATTGGATTGGTTGGCCGGTGTTGCCTTCGATCACATTCAAAAAATTTCTCCCCGGGTTCTGGTGATCGGTGGTGGTAATACCGCCATGGATTGCTGCCGAACTGCCCGTCGCCTGGGAGGAACGGATGTTACGGTGGTAGCGCCAGAGGGGTTCCACGAGATGCTGGCCTCCCCCTGGGAAAAAGACGATGCGGTGGAGGAGGGGATACCGATCCGCAATAACCTGCTGCCCAAATCCTTTGTGGTGGAAAACGGTAAGTTCAAGGGTGTTTTATTTGAACCGCTTAAGCAGTGTTACGATGCTGATCGCCGCTGGAATCCAATTCCCAGTGGGGAGTCGCCGGTGCTGATTTCCTGCGATGAGGTGATCCTGGCGATCGGCCAGGATACAGCTTTTCCGTTTATTGAACGGGATTTAATGCAGTTTGATGAGCGCAATCGTCCGGTGGTGAACACCACCACCTTTCGATCCACCCATCCGCAGGTCTTTTTCGGTGGCGATGCCGCCTTTGGTCCCAAAAATATTATTTGGGCGGTGGCGCATGGTCATGAGGCGGCGGTGTCGATTCACCTGTCTTTGAATGGGCAGGACCTGATGTATGATCGCCCTGAGAACGGGATGAATCTCATCAGCCAAAAAATGGGTTTGCATGAATGGAGTTACAAGAACGATTATTCCGGCCTGAACCGACAGGCGGTGCCGCATATCGATCTTAAATCCCGTTTTGAAGACCTCCACAAAGAGGTGGAGCTGGGGTTTGACCTCAAGCTGGCGATGCAGGAAGCCCAGCGTTGTCTGAACTGTGATGTGCAAACGGTATTTACAGAAAAACTTTGCATCGAATGTGACTCCTGTGTCGACATCTGTCCGCTGGACTGCCTCACCATGACGACAGATGGCACCGATCAGGAGATTGCCGCCCATATGACAGCGCCGCGCCTGTCGTTGGACCAACCGCTTTATGTATCCGGAGCCTTGCCATCCACCGGTCGGGTGATGGTGAAGGACGAGAACCTATGCGTCCATTGTGGCCTATGTGCGGAGCGCTGTCCGACGGGGGCGTGGGATATGCAAAAATTCATTTTACAACGACCCCATGCAGGCGGGTGAAGAAGATTTATGAGCGTACAATACAAGACCAATGAATTTGTTTTGCGTTTTGCCAATATCAACGGCACCGGCTCTGCCAGCGCCAATACCATGGTGGCCAAAAGCTTTTTTCGCATGGGATTACCCATCGGTCCCAAAAACATGTTTCCCTCAAACATCCAGGGTCTGCCCACATGGTATGAGGTGAGGGTGAGTGAGCGGGGGTATACGGGACGCCGGGGCGGCGTAGATCTGGTGGTGGCCATGAATCCCCAGACATTTGCGGCGGATGTGGCCTCGTTATCACCGGGGGGCTTTTTGGTGTACGACAGCGCCCGCACCATTTTCCCCGAAGATCGAAGAAAAGACGTCACGTATCTGGGTATCCCATTCACGGAACTGGCGCTGCGGGAGTTTGAAAATCCCAAAAGCCGGATTATGCTGAAAAACATCCTGTATGTCGGCGCATTGGTAGCCTTGCTGGACGTCGACTATGCGGTGGTGGAGGAGCTCCTCCGGGAATCCTATGCCAAAAAACCCAAGCTGCTGGAGGATAACTTCCGTGCTCTGGCGGTGGGATTTCAGTACACCCGGGAGCATTTTCAATGCCCTCTGCCGCTGCGGGTGGAGCGTCGCGAACTGGTGGGGCAGCGGATCCTGCTGGAGGGCAACGATGCCTGCGGTCTGGGTGCGGTGTATGCTGGCGCGACGGTGGCGGCCTGGTATCCCATCACACCATCCACTTCGTTGGTGGACGCTTTTGCCAAGTATTGCCACAAATTTCGGGTGGAACCGGAAACTGGCAAAAAGAAGTTTGCCATCCTGCAGGCTGAAGACGAGTTGTCGGCGGCCGGGATGGTGCTCGGCGCCAATTGGAATGGTGCGCGGGCCTTTACTGCCACCAGTGGTCCCGGCATTTCCCTGATGACGGAATTTATCGGTTTTGCCTATTACGCCGAGATACCGGCGGTGTTTTTCAACGTGCAGCGAACGGGTCCCTCCACGGGTATGCCCACCCGCACGCAGCAGGCTGATATTCTGGCCTGTGCCTATGCATCCCATGGTGACACCAAACATATCATGCTGCTTCCTGCCAATTCCAAGGAGTGTTTTGAATTTTCCGTCAAATCTTTTGACCTGGCGGAACGCTTTCAAACGCCGGTTTTTGTGATGTCGGACCTAGAGCTGGGCATGAATCCATGGCTGGTTGAACCATTGGAGTGGGACGATGGATTCCAGCCGGATCGGGGCAAGGTGATGTCGTTTGAGGATTTGGAAAAATCCGACAAACCGTTTCACCGGTACTTTGATTATGATGATGATGGTGTACCTTATCGCACCCTGCCAGGTACCCATCCAACCAAAGGCGGTGGTCTGACCCGTGGGTCGGGGCATGACAAGTTTGGGCGTTATACGGAGGATCCGGTCCTTTATAAGGAAAACGTGGATCGCCTGGTGAAGAAATTCAACACAGCGGCCACCTACG